>NZ_JBKFAX010000022.1:0-110922 GCF_053345865.1 Mycobacterium sp. C31M
TTTCAAACGCTTACGGGCCGGCACCCCCAACCGCTCGGCCGCGGCCACTGCGGACGCGATCACGAAGTCGAACAGATTGCGTCCGGTCACCGCAGCCACCAACACCGACAACAGCGCGGGCTCATCCACTATCCGTGGACAGTCGAGCAGGTGGAACAACGTCCGCCCGACATCCGCATCCGGTACCGCAGACGGCGTGAGATCGTCGATCAACGCATTCAGAAAAGACTCCAGACAAGCGGCGTCCATCGCGGGACCCACCTTCCCCACCAGGCCATCACAGCCCGTTCCAGCCAGCACGACCCAACCGCCCCGAAGGGAACGGTCCTTGTCGACGACGATGTCGCCGGCGCGTGCTCACCGAACCGGGAGCAACAGCAATTCGAACTTGTGTTCGACACTACGCCGAAAAGTGCTCCTTCGCCAGGAATCTGTCAATAAGATTTCAGACAGATTCCGATCGCAGCGAACACAGCAGGGTCCTCGTGGTGTTCGTCAAGCCGTGGGTGGCGTGGAGTTGTCACCGTGGTACTGGACGATGCAGAACTCATTGCCCTCTGGATCGTGCATGACCATCACGACTCCTTCGTCGTAGTCGTGACGAATCCCGGACCATCGGCCGCCCAGGCTGTCTACCTGCCGGCGGCCGGCATCGATGTCGTCGACCTGGATGTCGAGGTGGATTCGAGTTTTTCCGGCCTTGGGTTCGGGAACGCGCTGAAAGGTCAACCGTGGCTGATCCTCGCCGCGGGAACCTACCGTGGCCCATCCGCTGTCGTCGCCGTGTTCGTAGGTCTCGGCGGTATCGAGCATCGCGCTCCAGAACGCTGCCAGACGCGCAGGATCAGCGCAGTCGATCGTGATGCCAACCAGCCGATTTGTCATGGGCTTCAGCATCGCCCAGGCCAACCGAAAACCGATGTATTTACACCGCTGTGGTGTTGCAGTGATACACCTCGCCGATCCGGATCCGAGAGTTCTACGAATCCTGCCTACGTCGCACCTCGAACCGCAGAATGTGGCCGAACAAACCAGCTTCGACCCGCGGCGACAGTCCCGCCTGCCGGCAACCGTCGGCGAACTCCTCGCGATCGAACAGCCGGAACGGTGAGCGGTCCACGACGTGCGCCGCCGTCGCCAGGGGCGTGCGGGCCAGGTCGTAGCCGACGAACACCCCGCCGGGGCGCAGCACCCTAGCAACCTCCCGCAGAGCGGCCTCCCAATCGATCACGTGATGCAGCATCAGGCAACTGACCACCGAATCGAAGCTCGCGTCGACGAACGGAAGTGCCGTGGCGTCCGCAGTGCCCACGGTGACACCGGGGCTACCAGCCAGTCGGCGGGTAGCCGCGGTGACCATCACCGGATCCAGATCGGTTGCGGTGAGTGCGATCCCGGGCTGTCGACCAACGAGACTGAGCGCGACATCGCCCGCCCCTGACCCGATCTCCAGTACCTGCCGGCCCAACCGTTCGGCGGGCAGGCTGCGGATCACCGCGCCCGCGCTGGTCCGCCACAACGCTCCACAGCAGAATGCCCGCTCCACCTTCGACATCACCGGCATCGGTCGACTCCCTTCGATCGTGTCGCCGATATCCAGCCTGGCCGCCACGAACCCGCGATGCTTGAACGAATCCGTCCTATTTCTGCAGGGCCCTCAGCAGATCGCGCGGCACGGCGCCGGTGAGTTCCCGGCAGACACGCGTGGCGTGTGCACCGTCGGCGAATCCGGCGCGATGCGCCGCATCGGTCACCGAGGCGCCGTGAGTGACATGGTCGAACGCGGTCAGCAGACGAATCCACCTGGCGGTGAGCGCATATGACGCCCCGGTCTGCCGCGCGAACAACCGACCCAGGTAATCGGGCGACAGGGCCACCTCACGCGCCAGCGATGCCAGGTCAACCGGCTGCGGAATGCGGGAGTACAGCAGCTCGACGGCCTGTAGCAGTTGAGGGTGCAGCGCCGGATCCAGAACACCGACCCGGCGAACCAACTCATCGAGCACCCGGTCGACGACCGCCTCGATGCCCTCGGCAGCAAGGCTTTCCCGACACCAAACGGTGAATTCCGGTGCGATGTCGACAGACCAGACGCCGTCGGTACCACCGTGGTGGCGGCACGACTCGTTCAGTTGCGCACCCACCACATCATCCGGGCGGAGATATACGGCCAAGGTAGGTGTGGCACCGGTATGCAGCGCGTGTTCGACGCCGCTCGCTGTCACCAGCAGCGGCCCGCTGCGCACCGCACCACTGGCGGTGTGCACATGCCCGCCGTCTCCCAATCGGACACTGATCTGCACCGCGGGATGCTGATGCGCGTTGACGTCACGGAACGTGCCGACCAGGGCCAATCTGCCGTGTGCCGTGCTCCACGCGCCTTCCATCCGGATGATGTTAGGCGCGCGGAGCGCAACTGTCAGTTGCCGAAAAGCTCGGTCACCACGTCGTAGACATGTGTGTTGTGGTGGACACCGGTGAAGCGTTCGGCCAGCGGCCCGGCCGCAGTCACCGGCACCATCGTCCCGGTGTGTTCCGGCGTGGTCCAATCCACCTTGAACTGGCGATCGGTGCCCTTGATCGTGAACGGCCCGCTGCGCTTGGGCACACCACCACCGGGAAGCGGCATGTTCTCCGGGGTTTCGGCCCAGTAGGGGACCGGATCGTCGGCGACCTGATCGCTGTTCGGTTCCGGCTCGTCATCGTCAAGCACGTTCTCGATCGCCATACCACCGGTCTCGTGGTCGGCAGTGACGATCAGCAGAACATCAGGGTGTTCCTTCTGGTACTCGGTGATCACCTGCACCATGGCATTGATGGACTCGCCGGCGAGCATCATGTTCTGTGCATCGTGCTCGTGACCGTCGGAGTCCAGATCGTCGCTCTCGATGACCAGGAAGAAGCCCTTGTCGTTGTCGTCGAGGATGTCGAGCGCCTTGGCCACCAGTTTCTCCGGTGCCACGTAATGCGGATCCGATTCGTACTCGTAGTCTTCGATCTCGGTCGACCGGCGCTTGGCGCTGTCTTGCACCAGCGCAAGCGCTTTCGGACCGGCGAGTGCATCCAAGGTGTCGCGGTCGTAGGCGTAGTTGTAGCCCAGTTCCTCGGCGCGCTGCACGAGGTTGGAGGTGCCCTCGCTGACGTCATCCTCGCCTTCGTCGGGAATCTTGCCGGCGTCTCCCTCGGGGTACCAGTACTTTTCGCCACCACCGAACAGCACATCGACCCCACGGTCCAGATATCCTTCGGCGATATCGACCTTCAGATCCCGGTCGGGCACCGGCGCGCCGAACGCGGCCAGGGTCGCGTTGGTGACATCGTGGTCGTTGACCAGACCTGTTGACATCCCACGCTGTTGGGCGATCTCCAGCAGCGTCGGTATCGGCTGCCCGTCGGGACCCAGTCCGGTGGTGCCGTTGGGTACCTTCTGCCCGATGGCCCACGCGGTGGCACCGGCCGCCGAGTCGCTGACGGCGTACTCCGGATCCCCCGGAATGGTGTCGAGCAGACCGGCATATGGCAAAGCGTCCATCGGCTGCCGCTCGTCGAGGCCGTACCAGTAGTACTGGATCGCGGTGCGTTGCTGCGAACCCATCCCGTCGCCACTGAGGATGATGACGCTCGGATTCTCGGGCAGCGAATCGGTGGTGGAGTCACCGCAGCCGCTCAGGACAACGGTCCCGACGGCGAACAGCGACAACAAGGGAACGACGCGCACGGTGGCTGGCATGGGAGGACCCTGACAGCGATTGACTGCCACCCGCCGTCCGCCGCATGAATATCGGGCGAACAGTGCACGGCCGCAGGGTCGCTCAGTACGCGGCGGCGGTGTTGGTCCTGGCCCACTCGCGCTCGGCGTCCGATGCCGCGGGCGGCGGGATCAGGCCGTTGATCATCCATAGTTCCTCACTCGTCTCGTCGACGTGGAACTCCCAGTGCACGCCCGGGTGCCTGGCCAGGAACGGCTCGAGGATCGCCTTGATCCAGTTCGTGGTACGCCGGCGACCCTCGCTGTCGGTGCTGCGGCGGGCGATGTGCTCGATCACCACCCGCACTCCGACCTCCGTGGGTTCGCCACCGACATAGAGGTTTTCGGGCAGAGTCTCGTTGAAGACGGCCACCACGTAGAAGCGTGGCAAGCCGACCTTCTCGTAGTGATCGGTGATCCGGCCGGCGAGGTCGCGTTTCTCGTCCTCGGTGAAGATTCCAGGTGTGTGATGAATGGTCCACAGCGGCATGACGGACTCCTTTACGAATCGGGTGCGCTCAGTGCGCCTGGTCGAACGTCAGGTCCTCGACAGGGCCGGAAAGCCTGGCCTTCACGGCGACGGTCACGTCGTCGACGAGTACCTCGTTGGCACCGGTCTCCAGCGCGTCCAGCACGGTTTTGGCGACCGTCTGCGGCGAGGTTTTCGGCAGCGGAACGTCGGCGACCATCTCGGTATCGATGAATCCGACATGCACCCCGAGTACCTGCGTCTGCTGCTCGCGCAACTCGACGCGCAGTGAGTTGGTCACTGACCAGATCGCGGCCTTCGAGGCCCCGTAGGCGCCGGCACCGGCCAACCAGGACAGCACCGAATGGACGTTGACGATCGCGCCGCCGCCATTGCTCGCCAGAGCAGGAGCCAACGTGCGGATGACGCGCAGCGGCCCGAACACGTTGATGTCGAACGTGGTGGCGATATCGTCGAAATCGCCGGTCAGCAGCGAACCCGGGAGCAGGATGCCGGCGTTGTTGATGACGATGTCGACATCGGGGGCCGCCGCCGCCAGCGCCGCCACCGACGTGTCATCGCGCACCTCCAGCGGTAGCACGACCACACCGGGTCTGGTGTCCGAGTACTGCTCGCGCGCCGTCGAGTAGACCTTGGCCGCCCCGCGGGCGAGCACCTCGTCGACCAGGGCCGAGCCCAGACCTCGCCTTCCGCCGGTCACCAGTACGACCTTGCCGCTGACTGCAACCATTTCCGCCTCCACTTTCTGGGTAACTGCTTCGTTATTCAGATAGTAGGCCGACCCTCCTGAGTAATACAAGCGTTAGTTACACTGAACACATGGCCATGACATTCGAGCGCCGCTTGCAGGACCGCAGCCGCTGGACGATCAGTGACAACTGCTCGGTCGCGAAGGTGCTCGATCTGCTGAGCACCAAGACGGTCTTCCTGGTGGTTCGGGAGTGTTTCTACGGGACCACCAGGTTCGAGGATTTTGTCGAGCGCATCGGCGCCTCGGCGCCGGCGGTTTCACGTGCACTCAAACAGCTGGAGGCCGCCGGCGTGGTCTATCGCGTCCCGTATCAGGAGCCGGGCAAGCGTGTCCGCGACGAGTACCACCTCACTCCGGCGGGGGAGGACCTGTTGCCGGTGTTCCTGTCGCTGATGCAGTGGGGTGACACCCACTTGCAGAACGGTGCGCCGCCGCTGTCTTTCCGGGATGCGAACGGCCGTCGACTCGGTGTACGCGTCACCGCCGACACCGCCGAGCCCGACGTGCACGCCGACGATATCGAGATCCGCTACACCGGCGGGCGTGGATAAACTGCGGGGGTGAACGCTCCAGCGCGCGGCCCCTTCTCGGTTTTCGCGACGCTGTACACCATCGCGATGACGCTCGAGCTTGCCGAGAAGTGGCAAACCCCTTGGTTCACGGGCGCTTTCGTGATCGGTGCGGGGGCGGCCATCTTAACCGGTGTGACCAGGATCAAGTTCCTGATCCTGCTGACAGCCGCCACCGGATACCTCGCGTTCTACCAGTTCCCCGAGGTGGCCAATCACGCCAACCTGATGCTGCTGTTGAACGTCGCGATGATCGGCGTGCTGACGGTGTCGGTGTTCCGCCGCCGGAGTACACCGGATGACGACTATGCCGCGATCGCACCGATCCTGCGGATCAGTCTCATCCTGATCTACGCCCTGGCCGGGTTCCACAAGCTGAACTCCGACTATCTCAACGTCGTATCCTCCTGCGCCGTCGGAATTTTCACGTCAGCCATCCGGGCTTTGCAGACGAGTGTCCTGGGTGTTCCGCTGATGGCGCCGTTGGCCTTGGTCATGGCGCTCCTCGGCTACCGACTGATCCGACTCGGGCGTTTCGGCCGACCCGATCAGCGGACATTCACCGCGGTGATGATCGGCCTCGGAACAGTCGGGCTGACGGTGGCAGCCGTCGTGCTGCTGTACGAACACCTGGGCGCGCTGGTCACCACGATCGGCTTGATCGCCGCGGTGGCGGTGCTCTGCTGGGAGCTCATCGGGGGGTTGCTGCTCACGGTGCCGCGCCTGCAGGCAGCGATCGTCGCATTTTCATTGACCATGCACGCCACGCTGGCCTTGATCGGTTTCGTCGATTTCGGTGCACTGGCGGCGGCCCTGCTGTTCGCCTTCCTGCCCGATGGTTACCGGCAACTGCTCATCGACGGAGCCATCACCCTGCGTCGCCGCGCCGCGCCGCGGGTTCTGGTGTATGTCGGGATAGCCACCACGGTGGCGCTGCTGTCGGGTGTGCACGCACATATCCGAGGCATCCCGGACTGGACGCTGTGGTCCGGACTGATGTTCGACGCCGCCGTGCTGATCGTCATCTGGCCGATCCTGGTCGCCGTGTTCACGGCCACTGGCCGCCCGGCCTGGCCCGGGGTACCGATCCTGGACAAGCGCACGCCCGTCGCGCTGTACCTGGTTCCGATCCTGTTGGTGTTCATCGGGATGACGCCCTATCTCGGCCTGCGCACCGCGGGCAACTTCTCCATGTTCAGCAACCTGAAAACCGAGGGGGAGCGGTCCAATCACCTGCTGCTGGGCAGCAATCCGCTCAAGATCTGGGGGTACCAGGAGGACGTCGTGTGGATCATCGACATCGATGACCGCTTCGGCAGGGTGATCCACCACTATGACGGCGGCCCACGCGGATTCGCGTTACCTGTCGTGGAATTCCGCAAGTGGATCCATGACTGGACCGAGGCTGGTTACCGGGTGCCACTCACCTATGGGTACAACGGTATTCGATACACGACCGACGATATCGTCAGCGACCCGAACTGGAGCACCGAATCCCGGACCCCGGAGATGGTGCTGCTCGACTTCCGGGTCATCCAGCCCGGGTCGCCCAACTACTGCCGCTGGTGATCAGTCCTTGCGGACCACGATCACCGGCGCGTGCGACACCTGCGCCACCGTCGACGCCACCGACCCGAGCACCAGTCCGGCGAATCCGCCGCGGCCACGGCTGCCGACGATCACCAACTGCGCCTTGCGCGATTCCTCTTCCAACCAGTGTGCGGGACGATCACGCACCAACCGTGCCTCGACGTTGACATCGGGGAATTGCTGCCGCCATTGCGCCAACCGCTCGGCGAGCGCTTCGCGTGCCTGGTCCTCGTAGATCGTCCAGTCCATGGTGTACATGGGCAGCAGCCCGAGGTCACTCCAGGCGTGCACCGCCACCAGGTCTGCACCGCGCAACGCGGCCTCCTCGAAGGCCAGCCGGGTGGCGGCATCCGATGAGGCGGAGCCATCGACCCCGAGCACGATCGGCGCGGTGCTGTCGGCGATATCGCCGGGATGCACGATCACGACCGGGCAGCGCGCATGGTGCAGCAGCCCCGCCGCCACCGACCCGAGCGGCAGCCGACTGTGTCCGCCGGTGCCGCGGTTGCCCACCACCAGCATGGTCGCGTGGTGCGATGCCTCGGCCAGTGTGCCCACCACCGGCGACGGGCGCAATTCCGTACGCACGCCTGGGGTGTGCGGGCCGCCGACCGTCGCCTCGAAGATCTGCTGGGCCTGAGCAAGCACCGTGCGTGACGAGTCCTCTTGCACTTCGGCGATATTCGGTTCGGCCGCCGGGACCGCCCACGTCGTGATGAGCGGTGCGGTGACGTGCAGCAGGGTCACCGGGGCCGTCCGACGTACCGCCTCGCGGGCGGCCCAGGCGATGGCGACCTCCGAACCGGGTGATCCGTCGACGGCAACCAGGATTCCGAGGTTGTCTGCGGGGCTGGACATGGTGGCGTTCCTCCTTGATCGACCACTCACCACCGTAGTCAATCGTGTGCGCCGGAGGCAGGGCCTTAAGTCCCGCAACCGCTACGGCAACGGCGCCGACCAGTGCAGCATGGTCCCGCCGGTCGGGCCGGCACCGACCGTGAGCGTGCCGGCCGACTCGTCGGCCCGCCGGCGCAGGTTGGCCAGCCCGCTCTCGGTGATATTGGCCGCGACACCGCAGCCGTTGTCGGTGACCGTCACGCTCAGATCGTCGTCCACACGCACCAACACCGCCAATTCCGTTGCCCCGGAATGTCGCACCGCATTGCTCACCGCCTCGCGGACGACCGCCTCGGCGTGGTCGGCCAGACCGGGCTCCACCACCGAGAGCGGGCCGAGGAACTGCACACTGGTCCGCAGTCCGGCGGCCGAGAACTGCTCGATCGCCTCCTGGATCCGTTGCCGCAACCGGGTTGTGCCCGCCGCGCCGCCGTGCAGGTCGAAGATGGCGGTGCGGATCTCTTGGATGACCTCCTGCAGATCGTCCACGGATGTCGACAGCCGTTGCTGCACTTCGTCGGAACGGGCGCGGGCAACCGTCCCCTGCAGTGCCAACCCGATGGCGAAGAGTCGCTGGATGACGTGGTCGTGTAGGTCTCGGGCGATGCGGTCGCGGTCGGCCAGCACGTCGAGCTCGCGCATCTGCCGCTGGGTCATGGCCAGCTGCCAGGCCAGCGCGGCCTGATCGGCAAATGCCGCTGCCATGTCGAGTTGTTCGCCGGTGAACGGCCGCGTCCCGGCCCGCCGCAAGGTCACCAGTACGCCCGCGACCGAACCTGTTGCCCGCAGCGGCACGATCAACGCCGGTCCGGCATCGTCGAGGACCCCGGCGGCCACATCGAACACCTCGCGACGCTGCGGGAGTTGTTCATCGAGCGCGCGGCCCAGCGACGTTCCCACAACCTCGAGGACAGGCAGTGAGTCCGCCGCGATGTCGGCGCCGACGACCTCGTGGATCAGCAGCTCGGAACCGGGGCTGTCCGGATCAACCGGTACGCCGATGAATGCGATATCGGCGCCGGTGAGTGTGCGGGCCCGATCCGCGATCTGCCGGAAGACGCCCGCCGGATCGGTACCGGACAGCAGTTCGGTCGCGATGTCACGGGTCGCCTCGATCCAGGACTGACGGTCGCGCGCCTGTTCATACAGCCGGGCGTTGTCGATCGCGATTCCCGCCGCGGCCGCGAGCGCCTGCGCCAGCACCTCATCGTCCTCGCTGAACGGTCCACCGGTCTTCTTCTCGGTGAGGTACAGGTTCCCGAACACCTCGTCGCGGATGCGCACCGGCACACCGAGGAAGGTCCGCATCGGCGGGTGGTTCGGCGGGAAGCCGACCGAGGCGGGGTGATCGGTGATGTTGTCGAGCCTGATCGGCACCGGGTCGTCGAGCAGCGCACCCAGCACACCGCGGCCCTGCGGCAGCGGGCCGATCTGATCCCGGGTGGCTTCGTCGATGCCCTCGTAGACGAACTCGACAAGCTCGTGCCCGTCGCCGTCCTGCCCGCGGACACCGAGGGCGCCGTAACGCGCGTCGATCAGGTCGATCGCGGTGTGCACGATGGTGCGCAGCGTGACATCGAGGTCCAGACCGGAGGTGACCGCCAACATGGCTTCGACCAGCCCGTCGATGCGGTTGCCGCCCTCGACGATCTGCTCGACGCGGTCCTGCACCTCGGTGAGCAGTTCCCGCAGCCGCAGTTGGGAGAGTGTCTCGCGCAGCGGTCGTACGCCGTTGCCGTCACCGGCCGCCACACCACCCTCGGTCACCGTTTCATTGTGTCATCGTGTCGGTGTCGGCCTCAGTGTCGCGCGTCGCGGCGCCGGCCGAGCGTCGACCCGGCTGCAGGAACAGGCCGCCGCCGACAAAGGCCGCGACACCGGTGACAATGAGGAATCCGTCGAAGCTGTCGGTGGCGGCCAGCATCCGGCTCAGGATCGTTGCACCGAGCGCCGAGGTCACCCCGATGGCCGCGGACAGGATGCTCAACACCGTGCTGTAGGGGGTGAGGTCGAAGCGCCTGGCCACCAGGTAGGCGATGACATCACCTTCAGCCGAACCCGGGCAGCGCCAGCGCCACCGCTTGGGCAGGCAAACGGTCGAGGGCGACGCCGCACGCGAACCGGCCGACGATAACGGCCACCGCGAACACCGAGATCAACAGTGACACTTGCCCTCCCGTGTCGGCACCGGTGAGGGAGTCACCGAGGACAACACCGAGCTGCGCGGTGGTGACCGTGTGGTACAGGTTGCACAGGAGGACACCACCGAGCAGGATCCAGGACACCGCGGTGCGCCCGATCTGACGGTAATCGCCGGCGGTGCTGCCCTCACCACGTGCTCGTCGAAGCTCCGGATTCTCCGGTGGCAGCAGCATCAACGCCAGCACGCCGATGACGACGATGGTGACCGCGATGGCCAGACAACCAGCCCGCCACCGTAGACGCGGTTGACGATTTCGAGCGGGGGGCGCCCACCGCGCCGAGCAGAGGAGGCCCGGATATCGCGATCGCCAGCGCGAGTCCGCGGGCGCGGCTGAAGCAGGTGGCCACTCTGCGGCTGTAGATGGCCGGTGTGGTGGCCACACTCACACCGGTGAGGGCGAAATCCGATCGTTGCCACTCGAATTCCGCGAGGAACTGGGGCGCCATCACGGCATTGGTGTAGGCGCTCAGACTCAGACCCGCGCTCAGTCCGGCGGTGGCCACCAAGGGCTGCCAGTTGGACCGCAGCTCACCCAGGTAGCTCATCGATCGTCGCTCGCTGTCCGCATCCGCTGACGGTACTGGCGCTGTTGGCAGGCGCGGGAGCAATAGGTGCGCGGTCGGCCACGGTCGGTGCGCGGTACCGGCGATGCGCAGACCACGCAGCAGGGCCCGGCGACTGTGATTTCGTCACCATAGGAGGTATTTTCATCACGCCTTCGGTGCCTGCCGGGAGACAGGCTGTGGGCCGCTGCCACCAGCGCGCCCGGTGCCGACGACCGCCGCGGGGTATGCGTCGACAGTTCGTTGTCCAGATAGGGGCAATTGGTGACGATGTCCGCGTCTGGGCACTGGACCAGATGCAAAAGGTAATCGTGGGCAGCCTGGAGTTGCCCGATCCTGGTTTCCAGCGCCGTCACGTGTCGTTGCACCACGTCCTGCCAATCACGCTCGCCAGTACCGGATGTGACCATGGCAGCCTTTTCCAGAGGCATCGCGCCGGTGACGCAGCACAGATAGGCCAGTCCGATGCGGCGCAGATCGGTTTCAGCGTAGACCCGACGCCCGTTGACGCGCGGCGGCTCGGGCAGCACCCCCTGCGCCTCCCACCAGCGCAGCGTCGAGGGGGCTAGTCCGAACAGCGCCGCGGCCTGACCGGTCGAAACTCCACAATGAACGCTCATTCGATCATTTGACATCAAGTGTACTTGAAGATCCAGAGTCAGAGTATGACTGCGACGACAACGGAAGACGCCTCGGCCACGGCGCCTCCGAGTACCGACCCCGTGCCGACATTGGCCGGTGCCGGCCCACTGGGCCGTTTGCTTACCCCGGTGCGGCCACACCTGATCGGCTGCGGTGTGCTGTCAGCGCTGTCGGCCGCGGCCGGCCTGGTTCCCTACATCGCAGTGGCGGAGGCGGCCCGCATCATGCTGAGGGACGACAGCATTGCGGCCGCGGTGTGGATGTGGGTGGCCATCGGCGCCGCCGGGGCCGCGCTGTGGCTGGTGTTGCTGGTGCAGTCCTCCCGGCTCGGACATTACGCGGACGCGGCCATCCTGCACGACCTGCGGGTGCGCATCGTGCGACGAATCGGCACGCTGCCGCTGGGCTGGATCCGAGCGGCCGGTTCGGGCCGCATAAAACGGGCAATGACCGGCGACCTGGAAGAGATGCACGAGGTGATCGCGCATGCGCTGGGTCAGCTGACCGGCGCCGTGACCGTCTCCGTGGTGGCTTTCGGCTACCTGGTCGCGGTGGATCCGCTGCTGACGCTCATCGTGCTGGCAGTACTGGCAGCAATGGCCGTGTGCTATCGGATCTCGATGCGTTCCATGACAATTCACATGAACCGATTGATCGCCGCCGAAGTCCGTATCAGCACCGCGAGCATCGAGTACGCAGACGGTATCCAGGTGGTCAAAACATTTGGCACCGCGGGAGGAGTGCTGGACCGGTTCGATGCGGCGGTCGACGAGTATACGCGTACGTTTACCGACTGGGTGGCCGAGGTCCGCTACAGCTCGGCCGCGACGCGGTTGTTCGGATCGGAGATGACCGTGGCCGTTGCCGTCACTGCCGCCGGTATCACCATGCTGGGATCCGATGGCCTGACGGTGGCCGATCTGGTGGCCTTTCTTGTGGTGGCCGTCGGCCTGCCGACCTCGATTCTGCCCGCGGTCTCCGCAGCACAGGGCGTGCGCAAGGGCCGGATGGGCGCTGCTCATATCGAAGATCTGCTGGCGCAACCGGCGTTCGCAGAGCCGAGCCGTCCGCTACTGCCCAGCGACCACTCCGTGACGTTCGACGGCGTGTCGTTCTCCTATGACGGGTTGACCGACGTGCTGACCGATGTCAGCGCACACTTCCCGTCCGGTGGTATCACCGCGATCGTCGGGCCGTCCGGCGCCGGCAAGTCGACATTGGCGGCACTGCTGCCTCGTTTCCATGAAGTCGGTTCCGGCGCGGTGTGTATCGGCGGTGTCGACGTCCGCAGTATCGCGACAGCAGATCTGCTGGCCATGATGTCGCTGGTGTTCCAGGATGTCGTGCTGCTACGGGACAGCGTGGCGGACAACATCAGGATCGGCAGGCCGGCCGCGACCGACGACGAGGTCCACGCTGCCGCGATGGCTGCCAACGTGCACGACGTGATCATGGCGCTGCCCGATGGGTACGACACCCTTCTCGATTCCTCGGGTGGGGGAGGGCTGTCCGGTGGCGAGCGACAGCGGGTGACGATCGCACGGGCTCTGCTGGCCGCGGCGCCGATCGTGGTCCTCGACGAGGCGACCGCGTCGCTGGATCCCGACGCCGAGGCCGCGGTCCAAGGGGCCCTGGCGCAGCTGGCAGCCGGAAAGACGGTCGTCGTGATCGCGCACCGTCTCAGCACAATTGCGGCCGCCGATCAGATTCTGGTGATGGATCGCGGGCGCATCGTCGATCGGGGAACACACGGTCAACTATTGGGGCGCCGCGGTCTGTATGCGCGAATGTGGGCCGCGCAGGAGGGTATTTCGGAATGATCCGACGGTTGTATCGACTGTGGCCGGACCCGCGGCTGCTGGGCCGACTGTGGCTATTGACGGCTGCCCAGGCCGTTCTCCAAGGCTTGTTGCTGGGACTGCTCGTGCCGCTGTTCGACGCACTGCTGCGCCCGTCTCCGGACTTTCTCGCCGCCAGGCCGTGGTTGCTGCTCGGCGCGGCGGGCGCGGTGGTCTATGCGGTACTCACCGTCGTCGCCACACCGGTGGGCTTTGCCGCGGCCGGTTCGCTGGCCGCCCAACTGCGACACCGACTGATGCGGCATGTCAGCACGCTGCCGCTGGGGTGGTTCACGGCGGTGAACAAGTCGCGGTTGGCCCGGGCCGTGACCGCCGACATCGGCGATGCCGCACACTTGTCGGTCACCATCGGTGGTCCGGCCATCACCGCAACCCTGCTGCCCGCGACCATCACTGTGGTGGTGGCGTTTGTGGACTGGCGGATCGCCTTACTGCTCTTGGCTGTCGGGTTGGTGTCCTACGTGGCACTACAACGAGCGGCCTGGGTCGCGGCCGAGGCCGAGATTGCGCTGGAGACGGCAGCTGCCGCCGTCGCCGGCCGGGCCATCGAACTCGGTCAAGCTCAAGCGGTACTGCGCGCCGCCCGCCTCGGCGACGGAACACCGCGGATGCAGGCCGCCCTCGATGATCACCGCGACACCTACCGCGCCGGGATGGATCGCGCGCGGCGACCGTTCTTCGCCTATACCGCAGTCGTGGCAACGAGTTTCGTGGCCGCGTTGGCACTGACCACACAGTCGGTACTCAGCCACCGGATCGGGGTCGCCGAAGGTGTCGCGCTACTCGTGTTGGCGACACGGTTCCTCCAACCGCTCGGCAACTTGATCGACCTGGTAGGTGCCTTGCGGGCGATGACCAACAAGATCACCCGGATCGAGGAGCTTCTCGGCACTGCCCCATTACCGGCGCCGACGCGTCCGATCTCGAGTATCGACAGTGCCGATGTCGAGTTCGACGGCGTCGGCTTCGGCTACCCCGATTCCGAAGTCTCGGCGCTCCGCGACGTCTCGGTGCGGTTCCCGCAGGGCAGCACCACTGCGCTGATCGGACCGTCGGGCTCGGGGAAGACGACGATGACCCGGCTCATCGCCCGGTTCTTCGACGTCGACGACGGACAGATCCTTGTGGGCGGCAACGATGTTCGCCAGATCGATCCCGCCATACTGATGGCGGAGATCGCCATCGTCTTCCAAGACGTCTATTTGTTCGACGACACCATTGAGAACAACCTGCGACTGGCCGAACCCTCGGCCAGTGCCGGGGAGTTGGCTGCGGTGGCCACCGCCGCGCGGCTGGACGAGATGATCGCCAGGTTGCCTGAAGGCTGGGCGACCCGGGTCGGGGAGGGCGGGGCAAAGCTCTCCGGGGGTGAACGGCAGCGGGTGTCGATAGCGCGTGCGATGCTGAAGCGATCACGCATCGTGCTCGTCGACGAGGCCGCCTCTGCGCTTGATCCGGAGAACGAGAGGGCCGTCAGTGCGGCGATAGCCAATCTGGGCAGGGATCCGCGTCGCACGGTGATCGTGATCGCCCATCGGCCGGCGACCCTGTCGAGCGCCGATCAGGTGGTGTCCCTGGCCGACGGCCGCGTCGTCGAGTGCGGCACGCCCGCTGACATTCTGGCAGCCTCCGGGGCATTCAGCCGACTGATGAACCAATACGAACACGCTCGTCACTGGCAGATCGGCAACGCGTGACCGGAGCGAACTCGATCATTCCACCACCCGAACCGGGGCGCATACTGTAACTCTATCGATAACGATTGGCGCGACGACGGGACGGTACATGCGCACAGTGGTGCAGTTCTCCACCGGCAATGTCGGTCGACATTCACTGCGGGCGCTGATCGGACGCCCCGATCTCGATCTCGTCGGGGTGCACGCCGCCAACCCGGCGAAGGTCGGTCGTGATGCCGCGCGACTGTGCGGATGGGAAACCGATACCGACATCCTCGCCACCGACGACCTCGACGAGCTCATCGCGCTGCGTCCGGACTGCGTGGTGTACACCGCATTGGCCGAGACCCGCCCGATGGAGGCGATCGAGCAGCTGTGCCGATTCCTGTCGGCGGGCATCAACGTCGTCGGGACCTCGCTGGTATGGCTTGTCGCCCCGCACTACGCCGACGACTGGCTGCGCACACCCTTGCTCGATGCCTGCACCGCGGGCGGGTCGTCGCTCTACGTCAATGGCATCGATCCCGGATACTCCGGGGACACGCTCGTGCATGCCGCGGTCAGCCTGGTGACCCGGGTCGACTCGATCCACGTGCAGGAGATCTTCGATTACGGAAGTTACGACGACGCCGAGTACACCGGCGCATCAATGGGTTTCGGCATGACCGCCGACGATGATCCGCCACCGATGCTGCTTCCCGGGGTGATCGAATCGCTGTGGGGCGGACAGGTTCGCAGCCTCGCCGAGCATCTCGGTGTCAACCTCGACGAGGTACGCCAACGGGTCGAGCGGTGGTTCGCCACCGACCCCATCGACTGCACGATGATGCCGATCGAACCCGGCCAGATGGCCGCCGTGCGACTGGCCACCGAGGGCGTGGTGGATGGTCGCGTGGTCATCACCCTCGAACACGTCAATCGCCTGACCGCGGCCGCGGCCCCCGACTGGGAGTTCCCGCCCGACGGCCATACCGGCGTGCACCGCGTGGTGATCGAGGGTGAACCCCGGGTCGAGGTGAACACCCATGTCTCCCATCCACTTTTCGACTCCACCGACGCGGCGTGCATCTCGACTGCGGCCCGGGCCGTCAATGCCATCGACTGGGTGTGCGCAGCGCCGCCGGGGCTCGTGTCGGTCGAGGACATTCCGCCGGCAGTGGTGATGCGCGGGCTCATGTGGGGCGGATCAAGCACTACAAGCACTTAGCCGAGGACGACGGACCGGATATTTGGTCGTAACGCCCTTGATGGTGGCGCAGTTGTCGTCCTATCTTCCTGATTGAATCGGTCGTTGACCATCGCGCGGAACAAGAGTTAGGGTTCTGAAACAAAAGTTAGGTTTCTGTTCAGCACGTTCGATCGGGAGTTGATGGTGACCGAGTACGAGAATGTGGATTTCTTCACCGACCCCGCGCTGATTTCCGACCCTTATCCATACTTCGACCATCTTCGCGCGAAATGCCCGGTCGCCCCGGCGTCACCGTTCAACGTGCTCGCCGTCACCGGTTATGACGAGGCCCTGGCCGTCTACAAGAACCCCGCCTTCTCCTCGTGCAATTCGGTGGCGGGACCATTCGCCGGGCTGCCCTTCGCGCCGGGGGAGTCCGATGACGTCGGCGATCTGATCGAGGCGCACCGCGATCAGGTGCCGATGGCCGACCACATCACCTCGCAGGATCCACCCCTGCACACCCGAACCCGCAGCCTACTGAGCAAGCTCATCACACCGAAGCGCCTCAAGGAGAACGAGGAGTTCATGTGGCGACTGTGCGATCAGCAGCTCGACACGTTCATCGAGCGAGGCAACTGCGAATTCCTCACCGCCTACGCCAAACCCTTCGCACTGCTGGTCATCGCCGATCTGCTCGGTGTGCCCGCCGAGGATCACGAACAGTTCCGGGCGGCCTTCGATCTGGAGGTGGTCGGCGAACTGGGCAAGGACGGTCCGACCTCGACGCACAATCCGCTGGAGTGGCTGAACGAGAAGTTCTGCGCCTACATCGACGATCGCCGACGCACACCGCGCGACGACGTGCTCACCGAACTGGCGCTGGCCAAACACGAGGACGGTTCGACTCCCGCGATCGAGGACGTGATGAACCTGTCAACCTTCCTGTTCGCCGCCGGTACCGAGACGACCACCAAGTTGGTCAGCTCGGCGGTCCGGGTGATCACCGAGAACCCGCAGTTCGAGAAGGAGCTTCGCGAGGACCGCAGCAAGATCCCGGCCTTCCTGGAGGAGACCTTGCGGATGGAGAGTCCGGTCAAGGCACACTTCCGGATGGCGCGCACCACGACCTCCATCGGCGAAGTGGTGGTGCCGGCCGGCACCACGGTGATGGTGCTACCGGGCGCGTGTAATCGCGACGGCCGAAAATTCGACGACCCGAACACCTTCCAGCCGGATCGGCCGAATGTGCGCGAGCAGATCGCGTTCATCAGGGGTGTTCACTCCTGCCCCGGAGCGCCGTTGGCGCGTACCGAGGGCCGTATCTCGCTCAACCGCATCCTCGACCGGATGCAGAACATCACCATCTCCGACGAGCATCACGGCACGCCCGATGACCGGCACTTCAGCTATGAACCGACCTTCATCATGCGCGGACTCAGCGATCTGCACATCACCTTCGAACAGAGGACATCATGACCGGCAAACTTGAAGGCAAGGTCGCGTTCATCACCGGCGCCGGCCGGGGACAGGGCCGCGCCCATGCCATTGCGATGGCGAAGGAAGGTGCCGACATCATCGCCGTCGACATCTGCCGGGATATCCCGTCCAATCCGTACCCGCTGGCGACACCGGACGATCTGGCCGAGACCGAGCGGGCGGTCAAGGGACTCGGCCGGCGGGTACTGGCGCGTATCGCCGATGTCCGCGAACGCCACGAACTGCGTGATGCCGTCGAGGCCGGGGTCGCCGATCTGGGCAAGATCGACATCGTGGTCGCCAATGCCGGAATCCTGCCGATGGCGATGGGCAATCCGGATCCGGTGGGGTTCGTCGACGCCACTGATGTCGACCTGCTCGGCGTGATGAACACGGTGGCAGTCGCCCTGCCACACCTGCCCGACGGCGCGTCGATCATCGTGACCGGATCCACCGCGGGCATGATCCGTGGCACCACCACCAGCCCGGACATGGGCCCCGGTGGCGCAGGTTATGGATTCAGCAAACGGATCGTCATCGAATATGTCAACGAGATCTGTCTGCTGTTGGCGCCCAAAATGATTCGTATCAATGCGATCCATCCGACCAACTGCAACACGCACCTGCTGCAGAACGACGGCATGTACGGGGTGTTCCGGCCCGACCTCAAGGCCGAAGGCAAGCCGGTGGCCCGCGAGGACGCCGAACCGTTGTTCTCACTGTTCCAGGCGATGCCCATCCCGTACATCGAACCCGAGGACATGGCGCACCTCGGGGTGTTCCTGGCCAGCGACGAGAGCCGCTACATCACCGGCCAACACATCCGGGTGGATGCCGGGTCGCTGCTCAAGTGGCCCAATGGACCCGGGGGTTAGCAGAGCCGATGGGCCAATTCATCATGCTCGGTACGCTTTTCGGTCTGATAGCGCTGATCTTCGGATTGGTGATCTCCTTCGATCCGGAAGCGCGAGGGGACCGGCCGGCGACCGACCAGAGCACCGGCACCGGCACCGGGGCCGATCTGTGAGCGGCGCGCTCTCACCGGCGCTGATCACAGGACTGGCCTTCGCCTATGTCGGCGGAATCCTGTTCCTGGCGTTCGGCGTCTACCTGAGCATCCGACGCGGCCGCCTGCATCCACTACTGCTGGTGTCGATCTCGGCGATTTCATTCTCCTGGATCGAGGCACCGTATGACTGGGCAATGTACGCCCAGTTCCCCCCGGAGCTGCCGCGGATGCCGTCGTGGTGGCCGATGAACCTGACCTGGGGCGGCGGCCTGCCGTCGGCCGTACCGATCGGCTATATCGCCTACTTCGTCCTGCCGGGCGTCATCGGCGCGGCGCTGGGGCGGCGGCTCGTAGCGCGATTCGGGTGGCGCAGGCCCCAAACACTATTGGTCGTCGGGTTGCTGGTCGGGTTCTGCTGGGCCCTGTTCTTCAACGCCTTCTTCGGGCCTCGGTTCGGGGTGTTCTACTACGGTTACATCATTCCCGGACTCGGCCTGTTCGAGGGCACCCGATACCAGTACCCGATCTACGATGCGATCGCGATGGGGGTCCAGATGATGGTGTTCACCTATCTGCTCGGCCGGACGGACAGTCAGGGCCGCAATGTGATCGAGTCCTGGTCGGACAAGAGATCGACATCTCTTGTCGGTTCGTCGGTGCTGTCCGTCATCGCGATCATCGTCCTGGGACACGCAACCTATGGGGCAGTGTTCGCGCCGCATCTGGCGACCATGCAGGCCGGCTATGTCACCGAGGGACCCAGCGAGCAACTGTTTCCCGGAATTCCGAACCAGCCACGTTGACAAGGAGGATCGCCGTGAGTGTGGATCCCGTGACCGAGCTCTATTACGACCCGTTCGACAAGGACATCGACGACGACCCGTACCCGGTATGGAAGCGACTGCGCGAGGAGGCGCCGCTGTACTTCAACGACAAGTACAACTTCTATGCGCTGAGCCGCTACGAGGATGTCGCTCCGGCCCTGCCCGATTGGCAGACTTATCGATCGGGACGCGGGACCACCGCAGACATCCTGTTCAGCGGGATCGAGGTGCCACCGGGCATCCTGCTCTTCGAGGATCCGCCCCTGCACGACCTGCACCGGCGCCTGCTGTCGCGGGTTTTCACGCCGCGTCGGATGCTGGCAGTGGAGGACCTCGTGCGCGAATTCTGTTCCCGGGCACTACAACCGCTGGTGGACACCGCGGGGTTCGACTTCGTCGTCGATCTCGGCGCGATCATGCCGATGCGGACGATCGGCTACCTGCTCGGCATCCCAGAATCCGAACAGCAGCGCATCCGCGATCGTAATGACGAGACGATCACCGCCGATTCGGGAGGCGGTGACATCAATCCGACCATCTTCCAGGACGCCATCGCCATGTTCGCCGAGTACATCGAATGGCGGGCAACACATCCCTCCGACGATCTGATGACCGATCTGCTCAACGCCGAGATCGAGGAGGCCGATGGCACCCGCCGAAAGCTCGAGCGCGGTGAGGTGCTCGCCTATACGGCGATGATCGCCGGAGCGGGCAACGAGACCACGGCACGGTTGATCGGCTTCATGGGGCAACTGCTGGCCGAACACCCTGATCAGCGCCGGGAGATCGCGGCGGATCCGTCGCTGATCGCCGGGGCGGTGGAGGAGACGCTGCGATTCGAACCGCCCTCGCCGGTGCAGGCCCGCTATGTGGCCCGCGATGTCGTGCACCGCGGCCATACGGTGCCCGAAGGCTCGTACATGTTGTTGCTCAACGGTTCTGCCGACCGCGACCCGGACCGCCACATCGACCCGGACCGGTTCGACATCCACCGCACGGGTGGCCATCTCGGGTTCGGCCAGGGCATCCACTTCTGCCTCGGCTCGGCGTTGGCGCGTCTGGAGGCACGGGTGGCGTTCGAGGAGGTGTTCCGGCGCTGGGCCGATTGGGAGGTCGACTACAGCGGGGCGAGCCGCGCGCATACCTCGAGTGTCCGAGGCTGGGCCCGGCTTCCGGTGCGGACCCGCTGAGCCGGGTCAGGGGCGGCCGGCGTCGTGGCGGAACCGCCGCGCCTCATCGGGTGTGATCGCCCCCGACAGTTCCTGGAACATCACCCAGGCGTCGAACTCGTCCGCGGGGTAACTACCACCGAGTGTCGACTGCACGATCATCGGACCCGCCTGCAGCGCGCTCTCGCGAACCTTCTTATGCTGCTTCGGGTTTCGTTCCAGTTGATAGCGCAGCATGACGGCCGTCCGACGCCTGGTCTCCAGTTCCTCGGGCGAGATCGCGCGGTGCACGGGCGTGGCGCTACCGATGTTGCGAATATCGCCGAGGAGGTCCTTGGCCTCGGGTCCGATACGGCGCAACCCCCGCATCAGCATCCCGGGCAACCCCACCACGGCACGGAGGTCGGACAGTGGCGCCTCGGTCTGCAACCACTCGCGCCTGCCGATCTCGCGGTAGGTGGCCAATTCGGCAGCGGCCGTATCGACGTCGAGGGCGTCGATCTGCCTGGTGGTGCTGTCGATCTGCACCGGCACGTGCAATGTCGCGGGCAGTGACCGCCACGGACCATCGTTGTTGCCGGCGTAGTACATGACGATGCGAAGCCAGTTGGGCAGTCGTGCGGTGATCCGCTTGGCGGCGGGATCGACGCGGCCACCGTCGGCCGCCGAAACCGCAACCAGAAGAGTGGTGGAACGGGCCCGTGAGTTCGCCCGGAAGTTGTTGACGTTTCCGTGCTCACCGGAGCCGAAATTGCCCGTCGATGAAGGCACCACGAAGGCGCGGCCCGGGACCGTCGGCATGGCGTCTCACCCCTGCTCGACGTAATCCTTGATGCGGCCGAGAGTGGTCGCCATATCTCGTTCGTTGCGGCGCCGCCGCAGGAACATCACGATGTCGAGCACCTTGGGACCGGGCATGTTGAACGACTCGGTGACCTCGGTCGAATCACCCTGGCCTCGAATCGGTAGTGCCAGCTGTTGACGGCCCGATCACCGATGAGGACGTCGAAACCGAACTCCGCACCGGGGACGCAGGCCGTGACCCGGCAGGTTGTCCAGTAGATGGGTCCGATCTCGTTGCGTTTGACGTGGCCGCGGAACTTCGCTCCGCCCTCCGGGCCGGTGGCGCCCTCGAGCCACTCGGCTTCGAAGGTCTCGGGCGAGAACTTACCGGTGTTGTGGATATCGGCCACGACATTCCAGATGTCGATGGCGGGCGCATTGATCACGACGGACGCAGAGGCGTGCATACCGCGACCATAACCTCAGCGCGGCATCGGCCGGGTCACGGCGCGCGCCACGACGTCGGCGACCTGCTGGTCGTCCAGCGCGCTGCCGGGGAGAAGGGTATGCGACAGCACCGCCCGTACGACGATCTCGGCGGCCTGCACCGCGGGCAGCGCGAGCCCGTCGTGGTCCGACAACCGGGCGACGGCGGCCACCACGACAGCGACCGTCTGGACCAGGTTCAATTCGGTGTCGCCCACGGTCAGCACGGCCTGCAGCAGCCGATGCGGTTCATGCTCGCGGACATAGCTGAACGCCTTGTGCTGCCGCAGGTAGCGCAGCGCGGACAACACGATTGCCGGGATGACGGCCGCTGGATCGGCCGAGAGGTCCACGTCGGCGACCGTCACCTCGAACATGCGCCGAATCTCGTGCTCGGCGACCGACGAAAGCAATCCGTTCTTGTCACCGAACTCGCGATAGGCAGTGGCCCGTGACACCCCGGCATGCGCGGCGACCTGACTGAGCGTCAACGTATCGACACCGGATTCCGCGATCAGGGCAACGGTCGACTGCACCAGTGCATCAGCGGAACGAGTCGAGGCCATCGCTGTCATTTCTACCGCACCGGGCGGCGACCGCGAGGACGACGGCTGGTTGTTGACTGTAGAGTACCAGGCCAGGGAACGACGGTCACGGCTGGTGATCCTGGACGCCGGCGATATCGAGCGCGGCCCGATCGCCACTGCAGCGCTCACACAACACATTCCGCAGGGATTTCATGGGAACTTCAGCCCAGCCCGCTGACCGGCGAGGACCTCCTTGCGCCGATCTGACCAATCGGTCTAATATCTGACCATGCGGTCTACAACGGGTCCGACATTCACCGAACAGGCGCGGCGTGACCAGATCATCACCGCCGCGACCACGGTGATCGCCACCGAGGGCTACGCCCAGGCGTCGATCGCCCGCATCGCCGAGCAGATCGGGATTGCCAAAAGTGTTGTGCTGTATCACTTCAAGACCAAGAATGACATCATCGAAGCGGTCGTCGCGGCGATCTTCACCGACGGCGCGGCCATCATCGTGCCTGCGGTGGCCGAGACGGCATCGGGGTCGGCGGGGGAGCGGCTCGCCGCCTATATCCGGGCCAACGTCCGCTTCATCGACCAGAACCGGACCGCGGCCATCGCGATGCTGGAGATCCTCACCGGGTACCGGTCGCCCCCGGGACTACGCCTGGACCAGGCCGCCGCTACGGCACCCGAGGATCCGACACTGGCTGGACTGGACCCCGAGCAGATTTTCGTCGATGGGGTCGGCACTGGTGAATTCCGGCCACTGTCACCAAGTTTCATGAAGAACGCGTTGCGCGCGGCGCTCGACGGTGCAGCTTGGGAGCTCGCCCGCGACCCCGAGTACGACGTCCTCGGCTATGGGGAGGAACTGGTCACCGCCTTCACCCTGGCGAGCGGCAGACGGACATGACCCGGGTGGTGATCGCGGCCTACGGTACCCGCGGCGATGTCGCTCCACTGACCGGACTCGGCCAGCGCCTGCGTGCCCGCCTCGGGGCCGAGGTCACCATCGCCGCGCAACGGCCCTACGCCGCGGTGATCACCGAGGCCGGCCTCCGGTACCGAGCGCTGCCCGGGGACACCGAACGGGACACTCGCGAATCGACGTACGGCCAGGCCGTCGTCGACGGGACACGGATGCGTCCATCGCGCGATGTCCTGGCGCAGATGCGCGAGGACCTACACGGTGTGGGTGAGGCCATCGCCGAGGCGGCGGCCGATGCCGATCTGCTGTTACCCGCCGGACCGATCGGGTCGCTGCTTGGCTACCACGTCGCCGAAGCCGCCGACATCCCCAGCACGGCCTTGTTTCTGCAACCCGTCAGCGCGACGGCAGCTTTCGCGCCGCCGGCGCTCACCGCGCGGTCGTTCGGTGGCTGGGGCAACCGCCTCGCCTGGCGCCTGGGCAACCTCGGCGAGAACGTCTACGAACCACTGATCGCTGCCCTGCGCGCCGATCTGGGGCTGCCGCGGCGGAGTCGACGTGCGTATCAGCGCACCCGGGCCGACGAATGGCCGGTTCTGTACGGATTCTCCCGCCACGTCGTGCCGCGACCGGCGGACTGGCGGACGGGCCTGGACGTGACCGGCTACTGGTGGCCCGCCGACCGACCGGGCTGGCGACCGCCCGACGGGATCACGGAATTCCTGCGGTCCGGTCCGCCCCCGGTGTTCATCAGCCTGGGCAGTACCGCCACTGCATGCGGCGAGCAGCTGTCCTCGACGATCGCCGCTGCACTGCGAAAGGTCGGTGCCCGCGCCGTCATTCAGACGGGCTGGGCCGGCCTTTCGGGTATCGGGCCGGACGTGATCACCGTCGGAGAACTGCCGCACGCCACGCTCTTTCCGCAGATGGCCGCGATCGTCCACCACGGCGGTGCGGGCACCGCGGCGGCAGCGCTACGCGCCGGGGTGCCGTCCGTGCCGGTGACCGGCATCATGGACCAACCGTTCTGGGCGCGGCGCTTGCACGACCTGGGGGCGGCGACACCGCCGCTGCGGCGCACCGGGCTGACGGCAGACCACCTCGCCGCTGCGATCACCGACGTCACCACCGATCGGCGTTACACCGAGAGCGCCCAACGGCTTTCCGCAGCGATCGGTTCGGAAGACGGCGCAGGGAGGGCCGTCGATCTGATCAAAGCACGGCTCGGGCGTCACGCAACTCGTTGAGGGGGAGAGGATATGGCCACACCGGAACTCATGGGAGATGCACTCTTGGCCGGTGCCGTGGTGCTCGCCGGGGGAGCAATCGGTGCCGGTATCGGCGACGGGGTCGCCGGTGCGCAACTGATTGCCGGTGCTGCCCGTCAACCCGAGGCCCTCAGCCGGCTCTACACACCGTTTTTCGTGACCGTCAGCTTGGTGGAGGCGACCTACTTCATCAACATCGCGTTCATGGCGCTGTTCGTGTTCGCCACACCCGGCGGCTGACGATCATTCTCAGAGGTATCGGCCCAGTGCGGCCGCCTGGCGTCGCAGTTGGGCCGCGGCGTCGATCCGGTTCAACGCATCGTAACGAACGGCCTCGGAGCCGTACTCGTCGATGAGGCCGGTGAGGATCGCCTGTACATCGGCGCCTGTCAGCACGCGACGCGCGACGTCGCCGGAACCGATACCGGCCGTCGCGCCGGCGATCGGGGCGTCGTCGTCACCGGTGGTGTGCACGGGGTCGACCGCCTCGGCATTGTCGATCGCGGCGAGTGCGGTCCGCAGCGCTGCGACCGATTCGGCGGATCGGGATTTCATCGCTGTCACAAGGTCTTTACGCATGATGGCCCGAATCTGCCCAACGGGATCGGTGTCGTCAGGCATATCGGCGGTCACCCGCGAGCGGCCAGATCCGCGAGAATCTTCGTGGTCGATTCGTCACGGACGTGACGGTACCCGGTCCCGGCCCACAGGTGGACGAGGTCGGCGTCGCCGGCGGCCGCGGCAGCCTTGCGCAGCGGACTGGTCAGGTGATGGATGGCCGGGTACCCCAACGGGGCCTGCGCCTCGAAGCGGTCGATGAAACCGTTACGCAGACCGCGGGCGGGTCGGCCGGTGAACACCCGAGTCAGCACCGTCTCGGTCCGCGCGGGGTCGATCAGTGCGGCCTTGTGAATGGCCGAGGCCGCGCTCTCGTCAGCGCGCAGCAGCACCGTGCCCACGGCGGCAGCCACTGCCCCGGCCGCCAGCACACCCGACACCGCCTCGGGTGTCGCCAGCCCGCCGGCGGCGATGACAGGCGCGCCGACGACACCGCTGACCAGAGCGACCAGATCCTCGAGGGGAACCGGGCCGGCCATCTGGTCCGGGGTGAAGGTCCCGGAGTGGCCACCGGCCGCAGCGGCCTGTACCACCAGCATGTCCGCGCCGGCTGCCACGGCTGCGTGCGCCTCCGGCAGGGTCGTCACCGTCTGGATGACAACGGTGCCCGCACGCCGCAGAGCAGCGAGGACATCCCCGCCCGGCAACCCGAAGGTGAAACTGACCACCGGCACCGGGTCGGCGAGTAGTAGATCAACCTTGGCGCCGAAGGCGTCGTCGTCATCGGTCCGGTCGGGCGGCAGGGTGAGTCCGAAACGCTCCGCATCGGCCTGGATCGCCTGCGCATAGCGCCGATAGGATTCCTCGCCGATCGGCACCGGGTTCGGGACGAACAGGTTGACGCCGAACGGGATCGACGAGGCACGCACGGTGTCGATCTCGGCCTGTAGGGCCTGCGGCGTCTTGTATCCCGCAGCCAGAAAACCCAGCCCACCCGCGCGTGCCGCGGCGATCACCATGGCCGGGGTGGTGGCGCCACCGGCCATCGGCGCGGCGATCAGCGGGATCCTCAGCCCGAGTGGGGTCAGGGGAGTGCACTGCGGTGCGGTCATGATTGCTCCTCGGGATCGGCCTACAGTGTCCCAACCGATTCTGTACACACAGCGTTCCGCGTTGATAGGACCGGTTGTCTAACTGTCAGGAGCCAGGAACTATCAGCGGTGCCCAGTCCACAGGACGTTGAGACCGGCGGTCACATGGGAGACGGTGGCTGGGCGAGCCGGCTGACCGTGAAGGCCGCGGCCTGTTCCACCATGCCGTTCACGCCGTACTGCTGGTGCGGTGCGCTCGATCCGGACGCGGGTGCCCCCGTGCAAACGGTGTCACCGGGGGCACACAGTTCGAGTACCCGGCCGCCGTAGGCGGAATCCACCGAAACCGACTGTGCGCCATATTTGACCGCCGACCAGCCGGCCGGCTTGCCGAACAGCACGACGGCCGCGACATTGTCCACGGCGTCGTCGGCGATGGGTGGGGGAGTCACACCGGGCGGGACACCTTCGGGTACCACTCCGGAGGTGGCCAGCGAGGTCACCACCGCCCCCTGCGAGTACCCACCGAGCACCATCTGTGTGTTCGGGCAGGCGGTCACCACACCCGCGACGTGGCTCGCCTCATCGCGGACGCCTTCGACGACGTTCAGCTTGAACACGGTGCCGCCGGTGAAATTACTACTGGCCGGATAGATGACACCGTGAACCCCAACTGTGCGCGGAAACGCCCGCGCCCGAAGTGAATCCACGAATCGCTGGCCGACGCCTCCGACGCCGGGCGGCTCGGCGGTACCTCTGGCGAACACCACCCCGATATCGGGGCAGGCTTGCGAACCCGCCGTAGGAACGATCACGGGCAACGCTGCCAAAGCCAGTGTTGCCCCCGCGACCAATCGGCACGCTGTGCGCAAACCAATGATCACACCAACCCCCAGAAACTCTCTCGACCAGACTGTCACAGACCCCCGCGGCGGGTTGCGATTTCCGTCGAGACCCGCCGCCGAGGTGAACATCGCAGCCCCTTGGCAGCGTGTTACACACCGCGGGGCGCGCTGAATCAGTCGGTCAGCGGGATCTTCGCAACCACGGACAACGTGCAGTCGTCGTCGGGTTGTTCGAACACCACCAGCGCAGTACGGGCCGCGATCTCCAGGGTGGCGATCGTGTTGCCGAACAGCGGGCCGCTCAGGTTGCGCCACGACATCGGCAGGTCGGGGGCGCCGTGACGGCGGGCCCAGGCGCGGGCGATCCGGGCGACCCGTGGCGACCAGCTCAGCTTGAACACCGGTTTGACGAAGAACGGGACGTAGTTGTGCACGGGGGAGCAGACCAGCTGGTGAACCCTGGCACCGGATTGTCCGGGGAACTGTGCCCTGGCCGCGTAGCTGTGATGCACGTCGCCGGAGAGCACGCTGATCGTCGCCGGACCCTGTCCAGAGTCACCGGCCGCCTCGATGATGAGCTCGCTGAGCCGCAGGAAGGATTTCAGGAACGCCGGCCAATGCTCGAAATCGGCGGTCTGCCTGATCGTCTCAGCCACCACGCCGCGAAGCCCGGAACGGTTGGCGGCAATCTCGTTCACGGTCTGCATGTCGCCGATCGCCGGCGGCAGCAGCCACGGCAATGATGATGCGAAGATCAGATGATCCAGATCGCCCAGGTCTTCGTGGACATGGTGGTCGACCCATCCGAACTCGCGGTCGCCCAGCATCTTTCGGCTGCCGTCATCGAGGATTCGGGAGTTGCGTGAATCGATCATCAACAGCCGGCTGCGTCCGAGGTCCCAGCGGAAGCTGAACCGCAGCCCCTTCTCGCCGTCGACTTCGCGGTCGGCACGTTCGGCGAGGTCGACCAGCAACGGCCAGCTGTCGCCGTCGGCGCACAACACCTTCTGGTAGTCCTCGTCCTTTTCCAGTTGCTGCGGACTGAGGTTACCGATGTGCTGGTACACCCAGTACGAGGACAGTCCGGCGCGGATCCGGTCACGCCACCACGGCTTCTTGTTCACCGACTCGCGCCAGGCAGCCGAGGTGTTCCAGTCGTCGCGGATGTCGTGGTCGTCGAAGATCATCGCGGTGGGCACGGTCGACATGACCCACCGGATCTCCGGGTCGCCCCAGGTGTGCCTGTACAGGCCGACGTACTCGTCGAAGCTGACCACCTCGTCGGGTGGCCGCTTCTTGTTGGCCCGACGACCGGTCAGCCGCCGGCGCGCTTCGGGTGTCAGTTCGTCGGCGTACACCTGATCGCCGAGCAGGATCAATACGTCGGGCCACTGGTCGTGCGGTTGGCTGTTCATCCGTTCCGCATAGCAGTCCAGCGCGTCCTGACCGAGTTTCTTGTCGAGCTTGGCGTCACCGGTTTTGGGATAACGGCAGGAACCGAACAGCACCCGCACGTGATCAGAGGCTTCCGTTCCACGGGTACGAATGACGCTGGGCGGGAACTCCGAACCGGGCTCCGGCCAGACCAGGTCACCGTCGATGTGCACCTGGTACTCGGTGGTGGTATCCGGGGTCAAGCCCTGCACCGCCACCAACGCGTAGTGGTGCTCCTGCACCTAGGGTCACCGGGACAGCCTATGTGCGACGGCGACGGGTGGGCCTGCAGACCTCGCCGCAAGATGCAGCAGGGCAAAACCGATGACAGGATTGCCGGGAGTCGAGCGTGTGAGGTGACAGGTGGCGGACAGCGGACGTGGCGCGAGCCGGACCGGCTTGTTCGCGACCTTCGTGGTGTTGACGGTGTTGGCCGCCCAGGTGGTCGACGCACCTAGTTCCGGCGGTGTGCGAGCGGCAGCCGATCCCGGCAGTGCGCCCGTTCCGGCTCAGCCGGTGGGCGCCGTCGTATGGCAGGACCGCTTTGACACCGGCGAACTGGGCCCGCTCACGACGGCCACCGGTAACCGGCTGTTCGACCCACGCGCCGGTGACGCCCAGAGCAACTACGCCCACGCGACGTTGGCCGCCGACCCGGCGGGCGGCAACCTGCTTCAGCACACCCTGCCCGCGGGGCAATTGGGGAACTTCTTCGTCACACCGAAACTGACCCGCGATGTCGAGCACGCCGTGCTGCAATACGACATCCGTTTTGACGACAACTTCGACTGGCGTTGGGGCGGAAAGATTCCCGGGCTGGTCGGGGTGGCACCCGGCGTGCCGATCTACGCGCCGACCTCGGGCACCCGCAACCGCGATGTCGGATTCTCCACTCGGCTGATGTGGCACGGCCGCGGTGACAACGGGTCGCGGCCCTATCAGGATGCCCTCGGCCCGATCCCGCCGGATCGGGACAACATGCTGGTGACGTATGCCTATGTCCGGCAACCCGAGCAGGGTTTCGACGGATATGGCTGGCAGACCAACCTCGGCGCGGGCTTCACCCGGGGCGTCTGGCACACCGTCCGGATGGAGGTGAAGCTGAACACCGCCGGGATGGCCGACGGTGTGTACCGAGTATGGATCGATAACGACCTGCGGTTCGAAGCCACCGATTGGGACTATCGCAACTCGGCCCAGGTGAAGATCCAGGCGGTGCTCTACGACATCCATCGCGGCGGCAACAACAGCCCCGGTTGGGTCAGTGCACGCGACAGTTCCATCGAGATGCGGCACGTGTCGGTGACGGAATTATCGTAGAGTTCGATCGCGCTTGTCGAATTGCCAATCAGCACAGGTTGATTCGCCACAGTGACGAATTAGCGTGGCGGCAGGGAGTCTGCCGCCGGAGGGGGCGGCGATGGCCGGCAGGGTATGTGTTTGACAATCACGAGCTAGACGACTCGGGCCTGTTGGCAGTCACGCTCGACGCGTTCGGAAACGCTCTGCGCATGACGGAGGCGGCGGTGTCTCTCTTCGAGGCACAGTCCATCGGGACGCAGCCGGACCCGAAGCGGTTGCGCAACTATCCGAAGGGCCTCGCGGATATTGTCTCCGACCTGGCCGCCGACTACCGACTGCCGACTACCGGCTGACTAGAACCGCGCGAGCATGCTCTCAGCGTTAGCCATTAGCCGCCGTCACGCCTGCTCGGTGTCTCACCCGGCCGCCGCCGCAAGGGGCGGGCGGCCGTGCCGGCGCGGCTGGCCGCGGCATCAGCGGCTCGGGCAGTGGGCACGTCGATCGGCCAGACGTTGCCGTCCGAGAGCCCAGCTGTCGGCGCAGCGCATTGACGCCCGTAGCGGCACGGCGCTCTCTGCGCCGGCCATGCCTCGGACATCGCGTCTCCAGGCTCGCTGAGACCTCGTTGGCTCCGGCTATCCCGACTGCGACAGCACAACTCCGGCTCCCTCGGCAACCGCTCGGGACTCGTTAAGCGTCGAGGATCATGGCGATCCCCTCTTGGTAGGTCGTGAGTGTGAAATCGGGGAATCGGGTGGCGAATTTCGAGGAGTCGAAGATGTTGTCGCCGCGGTAGCGGGGCAACAATTCGGAGGCTTCTTTGACTGCGGAGTTGAACCATCCGCCGACGGTGAACGCGGTCTCCGGGACCGTCACATAATGAATGTGGCGCCTGGCGACTTGGGAGGCGATGTCGGTCATTTGTGCGTAGGTGAGTCGTTCGGGATCAGTTGGTAGGTGCCAGGTTTGGCCGTAGGCATCGGGGGTGTTGGCGATCAAACCCATGCCGCGGCTGGCGTCAGGTGTCCAGATCAGGGTTCTTTTCGTATGGGCGTTGACCGGGACCATCGGTCGCTTGCCCTGCTTGATGCGGTCGAAGACAGCGGAGTTGCTGAGGCTTTTGGTCTTACCCGGACCGTAGAACTCCGGTGCTCGGCAGATGACAGCTTCGATAGTGCTGGCGCGCATCTCTGTGAGCAGCATGTTCGCGATCTGGGCTCGTACCGCCGCCTTGCGGCCGACTGGCTGGAACGGCGTATCTTCGGTCTGCGGCGCGGAGGTCCGCGGGTACATGTAGGTGTTGTCGAAGAAGACCAACTTGGTGCCGTGCTTCTGGCACGCGGCAATGGTATTGGCCATCATCACCGGGAACTGCTGCTCCCACAGCGTCGAGTCGATGGGAAGCCCGACGGTCAGGTAGGCGACGTCGCTGCCGGCCACGGCATCGGCGGTGGCATCAGCGTCGGTGAGGTTGGCAGGAAACAGCTGATCTGTGTCGCGCAGTTTGACGGGTTTGCGACTGACTAAGCGGATGTGATCGGTGACGTTGTCGTGCAGGTAGCGGGTTAATTCCTCGGCGATCTGGCCGTTGGCTCCCAGGACTGTCTGCATATCTCGTTCCTTGAATCGGCGGCGTTCATTTCACACCGGGCAGGCGCTTGGCCACTTGCAGCATGCTGGATGGCGATGCTGGCGTAGGTCGTCAGATTTGTGCCCTGGGGAGTCCCAGGGGCAAGGATCGTTCGGTGGCGAGGGTGGGTGGAGTTGGTCGCAGCTGTACTCCCTTAGCGCGTTGTGATGGGTTTTCGGTTCGTGTAGAGCGAGGATTTGGCGCGAGCGAGGTAGGCCCGCGGGGTATCGCCTTTCCATCGGCGAAAGGCGTGGGAAAAGTTGCTGACGTCGGTGTATCCGAGTCGCTGCGACACTTGCTCGACGGTCATGCCGCTCTGCAGCATCTCCGTGCCGAGATGGTGGCGCACCTCGTCAAGCAGACGGCGAAAGGAGGTGCCCTCGGCTTCCAACTGTCGGCGCAATGTGCGGGTGCTGCACGATAGCCTCGCGGCCACTTGGGTGAGACTCGGCGGCTGCGCAGGGTTGGCCAGCAGAAGGTCGCGGACCAGTCCGGCGCGGCCGGTTCTGGCTTCGCGCTGTTCGAGCAGCATGCGGCATTGCTGCTCGGCGAGCTTGGCGGTGTGTCTGCTGGCTTGGGGCAGCGGCAGTTTCAACTGGTCGGCGCACACCGTGACCGTGCTCTCGGTTTCGCCGAATTCCGGTGTGGCGCCGAACATTTGCTCGTAGAGCGCGACGGCCGGGCCGGGGTCGGGAAGGGCGAACGAGACGTAGCTCGGTGGTGGCGGCGCGGTACCGAGGACTTCTCGGTAGAGGTTGGGGATGGCCGCTGCGTCACGCTCGAGGACGAATCGGCGTATCGCTGCCGGGATCGCTCGGGCGTCGATGACAATGGAGAGGTCGTCTCCGTGCCGGCGTGTCTCGAAGGTGCAGAATGCGTAGCTGAGCTGGGCGAATCGGACGGCCACATCGATCGCCTCACCGAGGGTGGGGCTGGTGAGGATGGCGAACCCCCACACCCCGAAAGCGGTGACGGGATACCGGGCGCCGGCCTGCAGGCCCAGACCGGGCTGGTCCCCGAGGGCGGCGACGATGTTGGCGATCGCCTTGAGTTCCTGGTGGCCGGTGATCTCGGCGGAGGGCTGCCGTATTGCCGCGGGTGTTGTCCGGGTGCCGGCCAGGCATTGTTGGGAGGTCACACCAGACTCCGCGGCCCAGTCCAGCATGACGACCAGGCTGGCGGCTGGGCGTTTTGCCTGCAGTACGGACGTGCTCATGTGCTGCGCGGTCGTTCGCGGTACTCGCGGGGGCCGATGCCCTTCCATCGCCGGAAGGCGTGGGTGAAGCTGGACACCTGTGCATAGCCGAGCCGTTCGGCGATGTCGGCGACCGAGGCTCCATCGGTTACCAGTAGTTCCTCGGCGAGGGCCTCGCGGACCTCTTCCTGCAGTTCGCGCAGTGAGGCGCCTTCGAGGGCGAGGTGGCGCCGCAGCGTCCTAGGACTGACGGTCAGCTGCCGTGCGGCCTCCTCTAGGGACAGCGCCGATGACGGGTTGGCCAGCATCATGTCGCGCAGCAGACCCGCGACGCCCGCCCGTGCGGATCTCTGGCGCAGAAGTTCGACGGCCTGCTTTTCCGCGATTGACCGGCCGTACTGATTGGCTTGGGGGAGGGGCTTGGTCAACGACTCCATACGGACGATCAGGCAGTTCTGTTCGGCGTCGAATTCGGGCTCGATGCCGAACACGTCAACGTATCTGGCCACCACGGTCTCAGGAGGCCGCGGCGTCGTGTATTCCACCCTCAGTTGCACGTCGGGCGACATCAGCAGATCACGGTGCAGGGTCTGGATTCCGGTGCTGTCGCGTTCGACGGCGAAACGCCGCAACGGGGCCGGTAACAACGACGGGTCCAGGACCAGCCGAACGTCACTCTCGTCGGTTTCGGCGGACACGCTGAGCCGACATAGGCAAAAGCTCAGCGAGGCCAACGACATACCGACCGACATCGCATCACCGAGAGTCTGAGAGCTCATCAGCGCCAGCCCCCAGATCCCCGGTGAGGCGGCATGGCAGCGCAGCCCGGCTTCGATTCCCAGTCCGGCGGCATCGGGCAGTGCGTCGAGCATGTTGGTGATGATCTGCAGTTCGTCGCGCAGCCGAACCTCGGCGTCGAGGTCGTCGAGTCTGGTACGGGTTAACGGGGTGCCCCGCAGTGCGTCATCCTGCGACATGCCATGGTCGGCGGCTAGGTCGACGAGGAGCGCCACGCCCGCCGGCGAGCGCAGCACGTCGTGGGTACTCAACTCGACCTCACGGTGTATTACCTCACGATCTGCTCTCTACGGACGACGGTCACGCCTTTGTCGTTGTCGACTGTAGGCACTGCGCACACTTGGTGACAGGTGCGCGATGGCCAACAAGTTGTGAGAAGTGGCCAACCGATAGCGTTGCTGACCGCTCGGCGCAATCCTGGGGGCATGACCAAGCGCATCTTGAACGTCGTGAGCAATGTCGCGCATTACAAGGATCCCGCGGAGCCGACCGGGCTGTGGCTCTCGGAGTTGACGCACGCCTACCACGTTTTCGCCGAGGCGGGCTACGAGCAGACGATTGTCAGCCCCAGCGGCGGCCTGTCGCCACTGGAGCCGCGGTCGTTGAAGTTCCCCAACTACGATAAAACCGCCAAGGCGTGGCGAGAGGACGCCGACAAGATGGCACTGCTGGCCAACACTGCCTCACCTGACGACATCGACTCGGCGAACTTCGACGCCATCTACTTCACCGGCGGTCACGCGGTGATGTTCGATTTCCCCGACAGCGTAGGCCTGCAGCGTCTCACGCGGGAGATCTTCGAACGCGGCGGCGTCGTGTCCTCGGTGTGCCACGGGTACTGCGGTCTGCTCAACACCCGGCTTTCCGACGGATCGCTGCTCATCGAAGGACGGAAGATGACCGGTTTCGCATGGACCGAAGAAATCCTGGCCCAAGTCGACAAGCTGGTGCCCTACAACGCCGAGGAAGAAGCCAAGAAGCGCGGCGGACTGTATGAAAAGGGCCTCATTCCGTTCCGCTCCTACACCGTCGTCGACGGACGGCTGGTGACCGGTCAGAATCCCGGTTCGGCGAAGGCGACGGCCAAGGACGTCGTTTCTGTCCTGGAAGGCTAAGCACATCGCCCGTGAGTAGTCGCTAGACCTGTACCAGACCGACCTCCGCGCAGCCGGTGATGAGCTGGTCGAGTCCGAACGCCTCGACGGGCCCGACGACACCGGCGGCGGCAGCAGCGCCGGTGGCGAGGCGCTGCGCCGCCCACGCCATCAGCTCTGCGGTCAGTGTGTAGGGGCTGGGTCCTTCGAGGTGCACGTCGGCCAGGATCTCGCCGGATTCGTTGCCGGCTACCGCGACGACGTGGCTGAGGGTGCGGGCGCGTTCGGCGGCATCGGGGCCTCCCTGGCCGCCGACGGTGCGGGCGGCGATCGCGTCGACCAGCGTGCGGCCACCTGGCAGCTTGACCGTGGTATTGGCGATCCGCGAGAGGGCCTGAATGGCGCGGCTGAACTGGGGAAACCAGCCGTTGTAGACGGTGACCGATTCTACGCCCGGTAGTTGTGCGGGCAGGAAGAGCACCTCGGTGCCCGATACGAGGAACGCAGACCTCTGTTGTCCGCGCACGGTGAAGTTCTGGACTGTCCGCGCGGTGGTGTCGTCTACGAGTCGCCCGGATCGCCATGCGGGCGCCGGTAGGACGAGCCCTTCGGCCATGGTGGTGCGGGTGCCGTGGCTCAGCCCGTTGCGCAACGACCCGATCGCGAAGTAGCCGATGTCGAGGGAGCGCATGAGTGGGCCGGCGGCGCGTGCGGCCAGGGATCCGGCCAGGATTCCGGGCACGTAGTCGTAGCCGAAGGCGGGCACGATTGTGGTTCCCGTGGCACGGGCGCGGGTGTCGAGGCGTTGGTGTAGGTCACGCACGAAGCCGACCTCGCCGGTGGAGTCGATGTAGTGGGCGCCGGCCTCGGCGGCGGCGTGGGCGACGGGGTGGCCGAACTGGGAGAAGGGGCCGACGGTGGTGACCAGGACATCGCCTGCGTCGATCAGGGCGCCGATGCTGGCGGGGTCGTTGACGTCGGCCACCCGGTAGTCCAGGCCGCCGCAGCGTTGTGCCAGTGCGGTCAGACGGTCGGCTCCGCGCCCGGCCAGCACTGGTCGGATCCCGCGCCGCAGGAGCGCGTCGAGCACCAGTCCGCCGGTGTAGCCGGTGGCTCCGAACACCACGATCCGGCCGGTCATGCGCCGTTTCTTTCGGTCTGCGTCTTCGTCACGACGTCAGTTCCGGAGCTCGCAGATCACCACGGGGATGTCACGGCTGGTCCGTTGTTGATACTGCGCGTAACCCTGATATGCCGCAACAATCTTCGGCCACAGTTCGGCCTTCTCGTCCGCGGTGGCGGTGCGGGCGTGAATCGTGCGTCGGGTTCCGTGAATGATGAGCTCGGCGTCGGGGTGGGCTTGTAGGTTGCGGTACCAGTCGGGATGGCGATCGTCACCGCCCTTGGACGCCACGAGCACCACACGATCCGCATCGTGCACGGGTGTGGTCAGATAGCAGGACCGGGGTATCCCGGATTTGCGCCCGATCGTGTGCAGCTCCACTGTCGGCATCCCAAAAGGATTGGCCAGCAACCTGTTTCCGCTGACCGTAAGAACCACTTTATGCGCCAGGTTCATCGCCTTGGCGCCGGCGTCTTTGAGTGCGTTGCGGTTCATCGGATCCTTCCGTTCGCGGTTCACAGTGTTTGTCTGGCTGACCGACAGCTCGGTTCATTTGAGTGCTCGCGCGGCGGCAGCGAGGGTGACGCGTCGTGGGGCCAGGCGGGCCAGGGTGGCGCACTGCGGCGCCCTCGGTACCGCCGACGACGTCGAAGAATTCAGTGCGGGTGGGCAGCACGCGATCAATTCCGGTTGCCGGGAGTCCGGTGAGCGCGGTCATGGTGTCACCACCTCACGCTGAAACCGGACGCTCACTTCAACGCCTCGCGTAATGTGTTCTGCACCAGCGTGATTGCACTGGATGCGGCCTGAGTTGAGCGTAGCGCGTTGAACATCATGAAGTCGTGGATGGCACCCCCGAAGCGCACCTGGGTGACCGGGACACCTGCCTCGCGCAGCTTGGCGGCATAGGCTTCGCCGCCGTCGCGCAGGACGTCGGCTTCGGCGGTGATGACCAATGCCGGCGGCAGACCTTCAAGCTGCTCGACGGACGCACGCAGGGGCGAGGCGTAGATCTCCTCGCGCTGCGCGTCGTCGTCGGTGTATTGATCCCAGAACCACTTCATGGCTTCGCGGGAGAGGTAGTAGTGCTCCGCGAACTGGTGATACGACGGTGTATCAAAGTCGGCGGCGGTGACCGGGTAGAGCAGCACTTGATGGGCGATCGTGACATCGCCGCGGTCCTTGGCCATGAGAGTCAGCACCGCGGCCATGTCGCCTCCTACCGAATCGCCGGCCACGGCGAACCGCGAGGCATCCAGGCCCTTCTCCGAACCGTGTGCGAACACCCATTGCGCGGCAACATAGTTCTGCTCAATCGCAATCGGGTACTTCGCTTCTGGGGACAAGTCGTACTCGGGGAACACCACCGCAGCCTCAGCGCCGACCGCCAGCTCGCGAACCAGGCGGTCGTGGGTGTGGGCGTTGCCGAATACCCAGCCCGCACCGTGGATATAGCACACCACCGGCAGGGCACCGCTCGCGCCCGCAGGTTTCACGATGCGCACCGGCACCGACCCTGTGGGTCCGCCCTCGACGGTGATCCACTCCTCGTCGACCTCAGGCAACTGCACCTCACCAGACTGCAGCTCGTCGACTTTCTTACGGCCCTCTTCGGGAGGCAGTTGGTACAGGTAGGGCGGGGCATCGGTGTCTTCACACAACTGGGCTGCCTCGGGTTCCAGCACCGGCTTGATCTCGGTCATGGTTGCCTCCTCGTACTCGCTGTTGTTGCCGGCCAGAAAGGCTGCGCCGCGAGCCACGGGTTCGCGGAATCCGCGCGGCGACCTAGCCACGATCGTTCCCGGACCGTCCCTTGAACACACTCCTTTGGCCGCTTCTCACAACTTTCTGGCCATCGCTCACCTGTCCACAAGTGCACCACCGATGGCAACCTGGCGACATCACGGGCGCCCGGCGCCCCTTCGCGAACGCACCAATTGCAACGAAACGAGGTCTACATCCATGGCTACTGAACTCACCGAGGTCGAATTCGCCGGCCACACCGTCGAGGTGCCCAAAGGCGGCTACTACGACCGCTACCGCTCCAACCCTGACCTCGACGAGGTGGCTAAAGACCCCGCCGTGGGCAACGTCGACTGGTTCCGCAGGATCCCGAAGGTGGAGGTCGACTCACGGGTCGGACGAATCTGGTCGCCGAACTTCTATTACCGCGCAAAGATCATTCAGGCCAACCTGCTCGCGCCGTTCGACCGGCTCGCCGCGATGCTGCCCGCTCCGCTAGAGCCATTGCGCGCGGCGCCCGGTTACGGCGTCGCAGCCCTGACGTTCTTCTCTTACACGGTCTGCGACAACGACCCCTATGACGAGGTATCGGTGGCGGTCGTCATCCGCAAGCCTGGTGAGCGGGGTTTGGTGTCTAGCCTGCTCCCCGAACTCGAACTGCTCAACGCCCTACGCAGCAGGAAGTTCTACGCCCACGTACTGGCCCTGCCCGTCACCACCGAGATCGCCCGCGTTCGCGGCGTTAACGGTTATCAGCTACCCAAGTGGCGCACCGACATCAGCGTCGACATCGACGATGCCGTCCGGGCCGAAATCGCAGGACCCACCGGCCAACCGGACGTGACGCTGCATGCGCCGCTTCCAGCGTTCACCGACGTCGCGTCACAGACCCGGATGGGAACCAACACCACGGTCGGGCTGGTCGACGGCCAATGGAGTGCCACCGTGGTGCAGTCCAATACGTTATCGTTCGCTCAGCGCAGCTTCCCCCGCGACGTCACCATCACGCGAAACAGCGGCCCGATAACCGATCTGCTCGACGGGCTCGGCGCCTCGCGCATCCTCAGCCTTGAGGTCGACCGAGACGTCCAATTGGTGCTCAACCTTCCGAGGCCCCTAAAGACGATCAGCTAAAAGGGAAGATGCTGACACCGGATCCAAGTATCCTCAACCGCGGCGCACAGGGCCAGATCCCAGGGTCACAAGGGCGTCCAGCCGGTGATCAGCACCCGCTTGCCCGTGAGGTCGTTGTGCTACTCGGTGAGCTTCCGCAGTGGGGTGTGCGCACGACGATCTCCGGCTGAGTGGCTCGCACTGCCTGGACGGCGGTGGTAGCGAGCCAGCCTGCGAGTGCGTGGTCGGTGCGCTCTCGGGTGAGCAGATGCCTGAAGTGGATCGGTGCGATGACGAGTTCGATGAGGATACGGCCGTCGGCGTCTGACGGCAGTTCACCGCGCTCGATCGCCCGCGTGAGCATCGGAAGAAGCGTCTGTAACCGACTGGCCCAGAATTCGTCTCGCGCGGAGCGCGTGTCCTCGGAGTCCGGAATGGAGGCTAGGGTCCGGGCGAGCCCGTCGCCCAGGGGTGTGTCCAGGTAGTCGATGAGATCGCTTGCGAAGGCCGTGAGATCGCCGTGGAGGGATCCCGTGTCCGGCACGCGGAGCGAGTGCTCGCTGGCGGCGAGCAGGGCGTCGACGAGAAGGTTCTCACGGGTTCCCCAGCGTCGGTAGATCGAACTGTCACGGACACCCGCGCGGCGGCTGATCTCCGGAATGCCAACCTTGGCCACGCCGAGCTCGATCACCGTCTCCAGCACGGCCTGATGGACGGCGTCGCGCACGCGAGCGGAACGGCCGCCCGGCCGGCGGAGTGCATCGGGTTCAATCACAACCGCATGCTAACGCAGAAGTTGTTGCTTTTGTGCTCCGCCGATCCTAATATCGGCTAAAAGCAGATATTTCTGCGGCGGCAACGTCCTGGAGGATCCCTGATGTCCCTGTCCAACCTGGCCCAGCGGGCGGTGGTGACCGCCTGCGCGCTCACGCACACGACCGAGAGGGCGACCCGCCGACTTGGGCCGGTGCCCTTCCTCCCGCGGCTCTTCGCCGACCGGTTCACGCACCTCGGCGGCATCTCGAAAGTCGAATTCCGCAAGCAGTTGGATGGGTGCCGATCGTTCGAGGACGCCACCTGGGCCGGCTACTGGGAGGCGTTGGCCGACCGGCACCTCGCGACGGCGGACGCTGCGCTCGCCGAACTCGGAGGGCCCCGCACGAATGAACTGCTCGGCGAAGCAACGGTCGATGTCCGCGCGCTGGGCGAACTGCTCGCCCCTGCCGTCACAATCCTCGCCGACCGTGATGCCGCGGCCGATCCCCTTGCCGCCCAACGCTTTTGCACCGAGAATCCCGCCCACTCGAACGCGGCCATCGCACTGGACAGCCTGATCAAGGCGATGACCTACGAGTTTGTCGCGGCCTGGCCGGGCTGGAGCCCGCGCCGGCTCCGCGCCTACGAGCGCTCGCACGTCCTCGGTGAGATCCTGCTGACCGCACTGGCGTCCGCGATGGGGGTGACCATCGAGTTGGTGGATATCCCCTTCGGTGACGGGGACCGGGTGCGCGGCTACTTCGTGATTCCGAACGGCGTGGAGAAGCCGCCGGTCGTGCTGGTGACCAACGGCGTCGAGGGCACGCTGGCCGAGGCGCTCCTGCCGCTGCTGAAGTACCGGTCCGAGGGCATGGCCATGTTCGTCATGGAGATGCCGGGCACCTACGCGTACCGCGAGCCGCTGTCGCCCGCCGCCGAACGCGTGTACACGAGGGTCATCGACGTCCTGGCTGGCGATCCTCGGGTGGACGGCGAGCGCATCGGGATGATGGGCCTCAGCTTCGGCGCCTACTGGGCGACCCGCATGGCGGCGGTCGACCCGCGACTGAAGGCCGCCGTCGCGAACGGGGCGCCCACGAATCGGAGTTTCGGGCCCCTCGCATCGTTCGGTTTGCCCGAGATCATGGTGTCGACGCTTAGCAACGCCGCAGGTGCGACGGGCATGGCGGATACCTTGAAGAAACTTCGGGCGATGCCGATCGCCGACTATTACGCGCGCATTCTCATTCCGCTGTTGGTGATCAACGGCGCCGAGGACACCCTCGTCAGCACCCAGGACTCGATCGATATCGCGATCGGCGCGCCGCACGGCGAACTCGTGCTCTACGACGGTGACGATCACTGCGCCATGGGGCACGGCGATGACTGGATGAAGCTGTCCCACGACTTCTTCCGCCGCCACCTGGTTGTCGCCGACGGGGCCTTGCGGTCGTGAGTCGGACCATGCTGCGGCGTTTTCTCAACCGCGCCGGCCGCAGCATCGATGCGCAGGCCGATACTGGTGAGGGCTGGCGGGAGACGGAGCAGTTCGGCTGGCAGTCACCGTTCCGGCCCGACGTCGAGCTGGAGCGCTACGCGGGCATGCCCGACGGTGCCGCGGTGCTTCCGGTGTGCCCCGCGTCTTTTCGCGACTTCATGCTGTTCGAGAAGCACGTGATTGACGCCTCCCGTGGGATGGCGCGACGATTCATGCCTCAGGTCTACGCGGAGGCCGTTGCCTTCGAGCGGGCGAACGGTGAGAGTTTCCCGCAGTTTCGTCCGAACGCGTTGTGGTACCGCCAGCCGATCTACTACATGTCCAACGCCCTCACGGTGATTTCGTCCGGTGTGCCGGTCCGCGCCCCGGCGTACACGACAGCGCTCGACTTCGAGTTGGAGCTCGGTGTGGTGCTGGCACGTCCCCTGCGTGACGCCTCGCCGGAGGAGGCCGCGGCGGCCGTCGGGGCCCTCGTCGTCATCAACGATTTCTCCGCCCGGGATGTGCAGCTCGCTGAAATGCAGTCGGGTTTCGGGCCGCAGCGGTCCAAGCACTTCGTTAGCTCCATGTCGTCGACCGCTGTCACGGGACCGGACCTCGCCGCCGATCTCGACCGACTGACGGCGAGCGTCACGATCGACGGTGAGGTGGTCTCGGAGACCGGGACAGAGGGAATGCAGTACTCGGTGGGCGAGGCGATCGCGCATTGCTCGCAGGGCGAGCAACTCTTCCCCGGTGAGCTGTTCGCGACGGGAACACTGCCGGGTGGATCGGGAATGGAACTGGGGCGCTGGCTCACCCCAGGCCAGACACTGCGCCTCGCGATCGACGGCGTGGGGGTCATCGAGCATCTCATCGGAGGGAAAGATTGAAGATCGACCAGGTATCCGACTCGGTCTACGCGGTGGCTGGCACGAACGTCAACTGGGCGCTGGTCACCAGCGATTCCGGCGTGACGCTCATCGACGCGGGCTATTACGGCGACACGGCCTGCTGCGTACGACGCCGGACATCGCGGAGGGTTATCTCTCCCTAGGAGCGGCGCTGTCGAATACGCCTCTGTCACCCCGGATCCGTGAGATGGTCATTCTCCGCGTCGGCGTACTTTGCGGCAGTTCCTACGAGTGGATGCAGCACGCCGATGTCGCTACGTCGGTCGGTGTGGGCCGCCACGAGCTCGAAACGATTGAGTCCGGGGACTTCAGCACGCTGGCGGAGCCCGAGCGGGCGGTTCTGCGGTTCGTCGACGACATGGTTGCGCAGCCGAAGGCGGGTACCGCGTCGTTCGACGGTGCCGTGGCCGTCCTCGGTGAGCAAGGTGCCGCCACTGTCGCCCTGCTCACCGGGCACTATCTGATGACGGCGCGCTTTCTCGAAACGCTCGAGATCGACCTCGACGCGGCCCCGACGAGCTGGCACAACGCCTGATCCGGGCGATGGAGGGTGACGCAGCCCTACCCGGTCGGCCCTCGCGGTTCACGCGCCGAGGTGCTCCACAAACCAGTCCCGGGCCAGCGAGCTGGTCCGCTCGAAGCCGTCGACGTACACGTGTACTGGCTGAGCTTGGTCTACGCCCACTCTCGCGTCGTCGCGAGTGCCGCACACGTCGCCGGTACATCGCCAAGATCGATGGCCTCGGCCTTCAGCTTGAGTTCGCCTCTAACGGCTATGCGTTTGCGTTTGTCACTGTGAATGACGCAAGTGCCGCGGCGCCGGCATCGGTGAGGCGGAACATTTTCTTTGTCGGTCGGCGCTGTTGCTTGACCACGCGAACCTCGATCACCCGTCGGTCGGCAGCTTGTTCAGTTCGCGGTACATCCGTTGAGGCGTGGCGGCCCAGACGTTGGCTGTCGAAGCGTCGAAGAGTTTGGCCAGTTCTAGCCAGACGTCTCGCCGTCGAGCAATGCAACGAGAATCGCATTTTCCGGCGCCTCGCACGCCCCGTAGCGGAACCGCCACGTTATTGAGGTGCCCTGGGAGGCTCCAAAACGCGCTGCGTAATGCATGGTCAGGGGGTCCGCAGACCGTCGCCGACGGTGGCGAGATAGACGCCGAGCAGCCTGTCGATGACCGCAGGGCCTGCGCCGAGGCTTCCGGGGCGCCACGCGAGCGACAGCAGGCCGTTGAACGTCGCCCACAGGGTGGCGCTGATGTCATCGGGATCAAGGTCTGAGCGGATGATGCCGACTTGAATGCCTTCGCGGATCACGTTGGTGAGGCGCGCGTTTTGGCTGTGGGTGAGTTCGGCAATGCGTTCGACGGCATCGGGTTCGTTGGGCGGCTCGACCAAAATCCTGAACTCGTGCGGACGTTCGCGAGCAAATCGTGCGTAAGCCTCCGCGACACGCAAGACGCGCTCCTCGACGGTCCCTTGTGCGCTGTAGGCGGCGTCCATGTAGATGCGGCTCTCCTCGAGCGCCTGTTCGGCGACCGCGGTCAAGACGGCTGAGCGTCCGCCAACGCGGTTGTAGATGGTCTGTACTACGACGTCTGCTTTCTCGGCGACGGCTTCAAGCGTGAGCGCTTCGGAGCCTTGCGTTGCAATGATCTCGCGCGCGGCGTCGACCACGGCACGACGATTCGCGGCAGCTCGTTGCTGGGTTCGGGTCAGTGAACCGGATGCACGTGATGCTGCGGAGCCGTTCATTCCACCACTGTAATCGGTGCCATAGTTTTATGTCTTTACAACATTTGCATTAGTTCCATATAGCTGGACGCTGCGGGATCGGCATCTGGTCGTTCCAGAGTTCATATTTGCACTCGGTGGCTAGAACTGGGCGGTTGGCCACGCGGGCGGCGTGGGATTGGTTGCGCAAGCAAAGGCGCACGGCCTCGGTCAACTCGGCTGCGCCGTGCGCCAATTCGCCCAGGGTCCTGAGTACGAACTCGTGCGCTCGCGGACTGTCGCTGCCAAACGGTGTGCCGCGAGATGGACTTCCGGCCGGATCGCAAATCTCGCGGAGTGGTGTGTCCGCAACTTCGGCCGTGGGCGTAGCCAGGGCTCGGCCGCGCGACCGCTGGAACTGGAACGACTGCGGCGGGAGCGGCCGCCTAGGTTCGCCAACATTGTAAGAAATTCCATTAATGGAAGTACTTCCAATGATTGAATACCTTCCATATAGTGGGTCTCATGAACCGATCAGACGTCACCTTCCCCTCCGGCCACGGCACCTGCGCTGCGTGGCTCTACACACCCGATCAGCACTCAAAGGACACGCCGCGGCCGGTGATCGTGATGGCCCATGGCCTTGCCGGCGTAAAAGAAATGCGCTTGGACGCTTTCGCCGAGCGATTCACTGCCGCCGGCTACGCCTGCCTGGTGTTCGATTACCGCCACTTCGGCGCCAGCTCGGGAGAACCCCGCCAACTGCTCGACATTGACAAGCAACTGCAGGACTGGCGTTCGGCGGTCTCCTACGCGCGAACCCTGGACGGTGTCGACCCCGACAGGGTCGTGGTCTGGGGCACCTCGTTCGGCGGCGGCCACGTGATCATCACCGCGGCCAACGACAAGCGCATCGCCGCGGCTGTCGCGCAATGCCCGTTCACCGACGGCATCGCTTCCGGGTTCGCCGTCCCGCTGGTGAGCTCGATCAAGCTCACCTCCCTGGCTCTGCGCGACGCTATCGGGGCTCAATTAGGACGGCCTCCGGTCATGGTGCCGTCCTACGGTCCGCCCGGATCTGCTGCGCTGATGAGTTCGGTCGACAGCGTCTCCGGCGTCACCGCACTAATCCCCGAAGGACAGCACGTTCCCAAGGATGTCGCCGCCCGTTTCGGCCTCGACATCGTGCGGCACTTCCCGGGACGCCAAGCACGCAACGTGACGTGCCCGATCTTCTTCGCCATCTGCGATAACGACACCGTCGCGCCGCCCGGACCGACCCAGAAGTACGCCGCTCAGGCCCCCCGCGCCGAGATCAAGTTCTACACCGCCGGCCACTTCGACATCTACGTCGGCGAGGCCTTCGAACACAACGTCACCGACCAGCTCGACTTCCTCAGCCGCCACGTTCCCGCCCACTGACCCACACCCGCCACCAACAAAGGAACGAAGGCCACCTAGCCGGACTTCGTCGCTTCATCTACCGCACCATCCACCTTCGCGTTGTCACCACAGGAGCCCGCACATGCCCAAATACAGCCTCGGGGGGCGCACGATCGTCGTCACCGGTTCGACCGGCGGCCTCGGGTCCGCCCTCGCCAAAGCACTGCGCGCTCGCGGTGCGAACCTCGCCCTGCTCGACCTCGACGCTGACGCCGTCGTCACGCAAGCTCGCAGCCTTGGCCCGGAATCGGTCGCACAGGGATGGCAGGTCGATGTCCGCAGCCTCGAGAGCGTTCAACAGGCAATCGATGCGGCTGCTGAACACTTCGGACGCGTCGATGTGGTGATAGCCAACGCTGGTGTGTCCGCTGTCGCCCCGCTGGAGAGCATCGACCCCGCAGCGTGGGAACGCATTATTGACATCAATCTCACCGGGGTGTGGCGCACGTTCCGTGCCGCGCTGCCGCACGTCAAACAGCACCGTGGTTATCTGCTGGCCACCTCGTCGATGGCTGCCTTCGTGCACGCTCCACTCAGCGGCCACTACACCGCCAGCAAGGCCGGAGTCTGGGCACTATGCGATTCCACCCGCCTCGAAGTGCGCCACTACGGAGTCGGCGTTGGCAGCGTGCACCCGACGTTCTTCAAGACCCCGATGATGGACGAAGTCCACGCCGACCCTGCCGGCAACACCCTCTGGGGCGGCAACAAGGGTGGGCTGTGGAAGATGATCCCGCTAGCGGCGGTGGTCGACGCGGTCGTCTCCGGCGTCGAACGTCGCGCCGACTTGATCACCGCGACCCGCCAGAATGCCCTGACAGCCCGCATTCCCGGTCTTGTCAGGCCGCTCGTCGACCGAATCGGCTTCCGCGGCAACACCATTCCTAATGCCATCGCGCAGGCCGCTGTGTCGTCGGGAGCGTCGACGTCGACCAGAGCCTAGCGCGAAAGGGTAAGCCGCCGACGTTAGGGCAGTTGCGAGTAGGCCTCGCGATGAAAGACTTTGAATAGTCAAACGATTGACTATTCAAAGTCTTGACAAAGCGGCTGAGGCCACTAGGGTTGATGAGTAATCAAATAATTGACTATTTGTCCACGGCCGCAGGTTCAGCGGCGAGTATGGCCGGTACGCGGCAACAGCGACGCCCATGCCACCTCTGAATCGCTACCTCCACGGGTTGGCATCTCGATCAAGGAACGGTGCACATCGATGGCACTTCGACACGCAGTCCTGGCCGCGTTGCTCGACAACGACGCCTCCGGCTACCAGCTGACGAAGATTTTCGACATGTCAGTTACCAACTACTGGTATGCCTCACCTCAACAGCTGTACGCGGAACTGGTTCGGTTGGAGGACGGTGGGTTCATCGCGGGCCACGAAGTCGTGCAGGACCGGCGCCCCAACAAACGCGTGTTCACCATCACCGAATCGGGTCGAGAAGCATTGCGCGACTTCATCGAGATCGCATCCAAGCCCACCTATATCCGCGATGATCTTCTCGTCAAAGTGCACGCCGCCGAGGCCGGTGACCTGGCGGCACTGATAGCGGACCTCACCGAGCGCGCGTCTCATGCCGAGGCGAAAGCTGAACACTTTGAGCGGCTCCTTGCCATCATTCTGGGCGACCAGACCGAAGCCGCCTTTCTGGTCGACAGCCCCCGGGTCGGCCCCTACCTCACCGGCCTGCGGGGAATTAGCTTCGAACGCGACAACGCCGCGTGGTGCCGCCGCGTGGCGGACGTGTTGGCCGCTCGCCTACGAGCCACGATCGAAGCGACGCAATGACATTCACGTACGTAGCACTGGGGGACAGTCAGTCCGAGGGGGTCGGCGATCTACCCTGGCCGGGCGGTCGTCCCCGCGGCTGGACGGACCGACTAGCCGCCACACTGGCCGACAACTACGACTCCGTGCAATACGCGAATCTCGCCGTCCGCGGTAAGCGCGCCCCGGACGTGCTTGCCGAGCAGGTCGGCCCCGCCGGTGCACTGAAACCCGATCTGGTGACAGCGACAGCCGGAGTCAACGACGTCCTGCGGCCCTCCGGCGACGTCAACGCGGTCGTCGACGCCCTCGACCAGCTGCTGGCGGAACTCGCCCTTGTTGCGGCGACGACCATCCTGGTCAAAGCGCCGAACCTGGCGTGCCTGTCTATACCGGGGCAACTGCTCGCCGGCCGCGTGGCCGCACTCAATGCCGGAATCGACCAGATCGCTGGTAACCGCGGCGTCCTCGTCTTGACTGCACCCGACGGCTCAGTGTTCGAAGACCTGCGAGCGTGGTCACCGGACCGGCTGCACCTCAATGCGCTCGGGCATGAGCGGCTGGCCCGCGGCGCCGCGCGTCTACTCGGGCTGCCCGAAGATCCCGACTGGTTCGCCCCGATCGACGGGCCGACTCCACGACGTACACCGTTGACCGAAACACGCTGGGCCGTAGAGCATTTCGCGCCATGGATCGGACGTCGCCTGCGCGGCATATCTTCCGCCGACGGTCGCACAGCCAAACAACCTGAACTCCAACCTGTTTCGCCCCTTCCTCTCAATCACCAACGCTGACGCCAACCACGAAAGGACCCTCATGGGCCACTACAAGAGCAACCTCAGAGACCTGGAATTCAACCTCTTCGAGGTACTCAACCTCGGTGAGATTCTCGACTCGGATGCCTACGGTGACATCGATTCCGACGTTGTGCGCACCATGCTGACCGAACTGCGGCAGATCGCCGAAGGGCCCGTGGCGGAGACGTTCGCCGATATCGACCGCAACCCACCAACATTCGACCCGAACACCCACACCGTGCGGCTGCCCGAAGGCCTGAAAACTGCCTACCGGGCCAGCTACGGCGCTGGCTGGGACAAGATCGGCATCGCCGAAGAACTCGGCGGCACACCGATGCCTCGGCCGGTGGTGTGGGCACTGATCGAAATGCTGATGGGCGCCAACCCGTCGTCCCACATGTATGCGATGGGTGCTGCCTTCGGCAATGTCTTCTACCGGCATGCCACCGAGGAACAGAAGCACTGGGCGAAGCTGTGGGTGGACCGTGACTGGGGATCGTCGATGGTGCTGACCGAGCCCGACGCCGGTTCGGACGTCGGCGCTGGCCGCACCAAGGCGATCCTGCAGTCCGACGGCTCATGGCACATTGAAGGCGTCAAACGGTTCATCACCTCCGGCGATTCAGATGACCTTTTCGACAACATCGTCCATCTCGTGCTCGCCCGTCCTGAGGGCGCCGCCCCTGGCACCAAGGGGCTGAGCCTGTTCGCCGTGCCGAAGTTCCTGTTCGACTTCCAGACCGGTCAGTTGGGTGAACGCAACGGCGTCTACGCCACCGGCCTGGAACACAAGATGGGCCTGAAAGGCTCGGCCACCTGCGAGCTGACCTTCGGCGGCCATGACCGGCCCGCGAAAGGTTGGCTGGTCGGCGAGCGTCATGCCGGTATTGCGCAGATGTTCGACATCATCGAGATTGCACGAATGATGGTCGGCACGAAGGCGATCTCCACGCTGTCCACCGGATACCTCAACGCCCTCGACTACGCGAACACGCGTTTGCAGGGTGCGGACCTGACGCAGATGGCGGACAAGACCGCGCCGCGGGTTCCGATCATCCGCCATCCCGACGTGCGGCACAGCCTGATGATGCAAAAGGCCTACGCAGAAGGCCTACGAGCCGTCTACATGTACACCGCAGCCCACCACGATGCCGATGTCGCACACCATGTTTCAGGTGCCGACGTCGATCTCGCCGCGCGCGTCAATGACTTGCTGCTCCCGATCGTCAAAGGCGTCGGGTCTGAGCGTGCCTACCAGTACCTCACCGAGTCCCTGCAGACTCTCGGCGGATCGGGCTACCTGCAGGACTACCCGATGGAGCAATACGTGCGGGACGCCAAGATCGACTCCCTCTACGAGGGCACCACCGCGATCCAGGCGCAGGACTTCTTCTTCCGCAAGATCGCTCGCGATCGTGGTCAGGCTCTCTCGCACATTGTCGGCCACATCCGCCAGTTCCTCGCTACCCCGGACGGCACCGAACAGTTGAAGAACGAGCGCCAACTCCTGGAGACCGCCCTCGGTGACGTCGAAGCGATGGTCGCGACCCTGACGACGCACCTGCTGGGCGCCGGGGAACAGCCGACCGAACTCTACAAAGTTGGTCTCGGCTCGGTCCGGTTCCTGCTGGCCGTCGGTGATCTCCTTGTCGGTTGGCAGTTGCTGCACCACGCGCAGATCGCACTGGTCAAACTCTACGCGGGTGTATCCGGCGCCGACGTCGACTTCTACCGCGGCAAAGTCGCGGTCGCGCAATATTTCGCACGCACCACCCTGCCGGGCCTGGCAGCCACCCGGGCCGTCCTCAGTGCTCTCGACGGCGAGATCATGGACCTCGACGACGCGGTGTTCTGACATGTCCACCGCCGAGGTTCACCCACTGAGCAAGAGCGGACCAGACATCGGCCCATTGCAGGCACTGCTCGCCAGCATCAGCAACAAGTGGGTCGCAACCGTATTCGAACTCCTCACCGGTGCAAGGGAACTCAGTTACGGCGAGCTGCATCGACAGTCCCAGGGCGCATCCCGCAAGATGCTCTCAGCGACGCTACGCGATCTGGTGCGAGATGGACTGGTAGACCGCCGCCCGGAATCCCGTTCCGGGCCACACCATGTGTACTACCGGCTAACCGAACTGGGCCAATCCCTCGTCGCCACCCTCGATGAGCTCCGTATGTGGGCCGAAACCCACATCGGAGCGATCGAGGCGGCCCGGCGAACCCACTATGTCAAAACAGAGGCAATCAGGTCTGAAGCAACGGTGAGTCGGCGGTTAGGCCAGGCGGGTCAAACTGCGTCGGTCTCAAATTGCGCAACGCCGGCCGCGTACGCGCGGTCGCGACCGGATTCACGTTCGGCGTTAAGTGTGTGAAAACAATACGCGGTGCGCTTGAGCAGTCGTGGTGCTGCCGGAAGTAATCGGTAGGTCTGTGGTAAGTGCTGCCATCCACAATGAGTTCTGGCAAGACCGTCGCCGTCGGCTTGTTGCGGGCGTAGCAACAACACAGAAGTGCTGGGTGGTGTTGGACGGCCTCGACGCCGTCGTGTTCCTTCCTGCGTGATCACTGCGGGACGTTGATACACACTGTGTTTACAGCGACCGCCAGCCGGCAATCTGTGAAGGCTCGAGTGCGTCGTTGCCGGCAGGTCTGGTGTCTGGCCGCATGAGTTCCGATCTGGATCGGGCGCATTCCGGTCAGTACGGCGATCGCGAACGTGCTGGGTATCCAAGCCGGCGATGCCCGAAGACTAACGCCGTTATTGATATTTTGAGACTTCGCTGGGGCCATCGTAAGCCCCAGTTGTCAACAATGGCCAACCCGTCCTGGAGCTTGACGACGCGGCACAACCCGCACTAAATGAGCACTAAATGGCTACCGGAACATCGCGGGCCTCTGCAAAGGAAAAGCTACGGGCCGCTGGTCTATTCACTACGATCCTGACGAAGTCACCAAGGCATACTTCCGCGCCCTGAATCGCGCCGTTGCGTGGGAACACGTTTCAGTAGCGCCTTGCCCAATGCTGCGATGCGATCAACGAGGCCCGAACCAACCGGTTGTGCGTCGGTGTTGTCAACAGGCGCGGCCGTGCGTCTGTCGTTTGATCCGTATCGAAGTCAGTTCCACTGGTGGAGGAAGTTTCGCTGTCGTCCCCACGCGGTCTGCTTGCCCGTGGTTGCGGATGCATCTGCAGAGGCGTGATCGGCGATGAGATCGACGATCTGCCCGATGGCCGCTTCCGGAAGGTCGTGTCCCATACCAGGAATCGTGTGCAAAGGTGCTCCGGCGATCGCTTGCTGTGTCGCGGTGCCGCCGCTGGGATGCACCATCCGATCCTGGTCGCCGTGGATCACCAGGGTCGGGGCGGTGACGCCACGTAGCTCGGCGCTCCGATCGCCTGAGCGTTTGATCGCGCCGATCTGGCGCCGCATCCGCGCGATGGAGACCGCGCTTCGCGAGGTGGACTTCATGATTGCTCCTACAGAACTCGGACAGGACGACTAGACATATTTCGTTTCCGCAGCGGGTGAATGGAATTGGCTCACGCCCCAGAATCGGCCATCTTGAGTGCACTGTGCATCACGGCCGCATAGGATCGCGAGGTGGATGCGTGCGAGTGCAGTCCTGCAGTGAAAGACTTGATCCGACGCGGCGCCGACGCGGTGTTGAACGCGCCGCCCAGTTGGTTCGACGAGATCGACCAGGCAGCCTTCTCGGCGTCCGACATGCAGGCCGTTGCCCAAGACCCGGTCCTGCGCACATCGGTGATCCGGCACACACGCAGACTTCTCCGGCACTGGGCCGCCGCAAATCTGGCCGAACCCGGAGAGCCGGTACGGCCACTCTTCGACGACCTCAACGAGGCAGCTCGATCGATGGTCTATCGAGGCCAAACCGAGGCAATCGTCGATTCCTACCGACTCGGGCAGAACATCGCGTGGCGCCGATGGATGAAGATCGCCTTTTCGCTCACGTCGGACAGCGACGTCTTGGCAGCCATGCTCGACATCACCGCCGCCTCTATTGGCTCATTCATCGATGCCACGATCACGGGGTTGACCGCCCAGATCACTGATGAACGCGAGCAGTTCCTCCGCGGCCGGGAAGCCAAGAAGCTGGAGGCGGCTTCGGTACTCATCAACGGTGGTCACGCGGATCTACCCTCGACCGAGCTAGTCCTGGGCTATCGGCTGAACCAGGTCCACACCGCGGTCGTGGTGTGGACCACGGATGCATCACCTCGGCTATCGGAATTGGAGCGGGCAGCCGACGACGTGTCACAACACCTAAGTGCCACGAGCATGGTGCGGGTGGTCGCGAGCCCAGGCACCGTGTGGGCCTGGCTCGGCGCAATTGACATAGGCCAGCTGCGGAACCTGGAGAGCGTGGTCGGCATGGACTCGCGGTGGAAGGTCGCCGTCGGATCGCACGGGCATGGGCTCGACGGATTCCGAACCTCGCATCTGGATGCCGTCATCACTCAGCGAATGATGGCGCGGATGAATACTCCGCACGGGGTCGCGACCTTCGACGACGTCGAAGGCGTCCTATTACTCACCTCGTCCCCGGACCGAGCGGACCGATTCGTCGCACACACGTTGGGCCCGTTGGAGAACGCCCATCCGGAGCTGCGTGAATCGGTTCGCGCCTATCTGAGTCACCAGTGCAACGCGTCAAAAGCTGCTGACAGCTTGTATAGCCACCGGAACACGGTGCTGCGCCGGGTCAAACACGCCGACGAGCTCCTGCCGCGCACCATCGAAGACAACGCACTGAACATCGCCATGGCTTTGGAAATCAAGCACTGGCGGGGTGCACTCTCTGACGAGACTGACGACGAAGCTCACTAAACCCTTTGCTGGAGTGCATTCTGCACCACGGCAGGCCTGATCTGGGTGCACGGCACCTAGATTGCCGACTCTCTGCATGTGACCGTACATGTGCACCGCATACGCAGGTACACCACACATCATCACGAGAGGGAGAAGCTTCGTCATGACCCTGTCCGACTTCCGCGCCACCGATCTGACGTCGATGCCGCACGCCGAGTTAGTCGAGCTGTTCAAAACCCTGGAAGCGCCGACGCTCTCGGAGATGAACGGCGAGTTCGCCGGCACCGGCCTCGATCAGCCTGGCCTACTTCGCGATGCTCTCGCGGCCGTCAAGATACGTAACGTGTTCCATCTCTGGAAGCGCAAGGGCTTCCGGCAGATCGATGAGACGTCCGGTCGCGGCTACAACGTTTACCGCTGGGCGGTGACCGGTCGTCTGCAGTACAGCGATCCGATGACCACACTCATCGGGACTTCTCACATTGACGGACGTCCGGCGTTCCAACTCGACTACCGCACCTTCGACACCGTCAACGGCGTGGTGAACCTGTTCGATGACGTTCGGAGAGTGACCTCCGGCCTGTATCTCGGGTTCGGGATGCTTGGATTCACCGACCGGCAGCGTGCCGTGCTCCAACCGTTCATGCTGGAGGCAACTTCGCGCCCGTACGTTGGTGACGTCGGAACTCCCCGAAGCGAACAGCGACACGGCTTTTCGTCAGCGCCTCGGAAGTAGACGCCGGCGGTGGGTTCCATTGTGTGCCATCGATCGTGGCTCGATGGGCAAGTGCTCGTAGAACCCGGCTTCCTCATCGGATTGCTATTCCGATCGTCGCAAATGCGCCTCAGTAGTTGATCGCCCTCGATCCGTAGTGCCTCAGCAAAGATGCCCGCGAAATCGCGATCTGGACGGGGTGGGTCGGGTGGGCGCATGCTCAAGGGGAGCGTCGGTAGGAGTCAAAATGCATATGCCACCACCAGTGAGCTCTCCGAGGCTCGGCGACCCGGCTGAACGGCGGTGAATTGGCCTAGGCCAAACGGATCAGCGCCGAACGGTAGGCGAGGGCCCCGACGGTCTGTCCGGTCGCGCTGTACGCCCTGTTCACCGTCCGAACCGACACGGAGTGAGCCTTCGCGATGGCGTCCAGCGACAATTCACCGCCGAGGAGGTTCTGCTCGATGTATCTATCGATCACCGCCCGCAAGGCCGGACCCCCATGGCAACTCACTCCGGCCGTGTCAGGACGGAGAACCCCGATCAACAATGCCAGCGTCGCGTTGTGAGCGGCGACGATCTCCGAAGGCGACAACGCCGGAAGGGTCTGCGCAAGGGTATCCAGGTACACGGTCAGGAGCTGCACCGACGGCGAAGGCGGACCGACCATCGTTTCGGGGGACCGCCCACGGCTTCCCGCCGACCTCGTCGATCGCCGAGAACGGAACGATCAGGCTTCGCGTAGAAAGCCGTTCGTGCACGGCGAACCTCGCGGGGAGCGAACTGTCCCAGAAGGCGACGTCGCCCGCCCCTATGCGGACCGAGTCATCGCCGTGTGAGATCGTCTCGCGACCAACGAGATTCATCATGACGACGAAGAATTCACCGTCGGTGTCGGCGATGTGGCGCCGCTGCCAGGTGCCGGACTTCGGGCCGCAGACGCAGTCGACGAGGGCGAGATCGTCGATCCACCAACGCTGTACGGCGGCGTCGAACTCCTTGCTCGGCACCGACGGCTGTGTGGTCCACGGAGATGGGTCGTCGACAGCATTTCCTGCCACGCGTCGTGGCGATGGGCCTCACCGGTCGCGGGCAGGTGAAACGTCTCGCGCATCTCACCGGTCCCTAGGGCCGTGTACTTCCCAGGCCAGCTTCGGTCAGCCCCGCCACCGTTCGTTGGAGTTCATCCATGTGGTCGGCCGCGAGTCGTTGCGGTGTCACCCCGTGCTTCAGGCACAGTGCAGCGGCGGCCGCGGTGGCGATGGCGTGTTGGGCGCCGTTGCCCATGAACTTGGCGACCGAACCGGCGATGTGGGTGACGCTGATGTGCTTGCCGGCCATCATCACGTTGTCGAGGTCCGCCGAGTACAGGCACCGGAACGGCACGTCGAAGGGCAGCCCGTCGCGTGTGTCCCACTTCCAGTCCCGGAGTCGGAAGTCGTAGTCCTTGTCGATCGGGTAGTGCAGGCAGAACGCGCCGGAGTTCCGCGCGATGGCGTCGGGGAACTCCCGGTGCGCGCGGATGTCGTTCTCGGTGAGAACGTAGTCGCCGAGGTAGCGCCGGAACTCGCCCTGCCCCGCGACGAAGGCCACCCAGTCCAGCGCGAGGTTCGTGTAGGTCTCGGGCTCGATCTGCTTGACGTTGGCGAAGGTTCCGTAGATGGCCCGCAGGAGGTGGTCGCGGATCTCCTCGCCCTGGGTGTACGGGTCCAGCCACTGCCCGTATTCCCAGAAGTGCGTAGCGGGTACCAGCATCCGCCGGCGGATCTCCGGGTCCGGCGTACGGAAACGCCCGGCGACGGGGCCGGGGACGTTGTCCACGCCAGGCTCGCTGAGCTGCCCGTTCAGGTTCGCGTAGTCCTTGGCGACCTCCTGCGCCCACGGGACGTCCGGGAACGCAACGGCTTCCTTGGACTCCCGCGTGCGAAAGAACACCGTGTGGCCGTGGTGCTGGTCGAGGTGTTCGGACGGCGCGGACGGTTCGTAGTACTCGGCCGAGGACTCGTTTCCGAACAGGGTGCGGGCCCCGGCCAGCAGGCCGACGATCGCGGTTCCGCTGCAGGAGGGTGGTGGAAGAACAATAGGCGACAGGATCGGATTGATGTGCCAGTGCGCTACTCGCTGATCTTGTCGCTCAGAACCCCCGAGCAGGGCGTGGACCTATACACACCGATCGCGACCCAACTGCGGATTCCTATCGAGACCGAGATCACCACCGAGTGAAATGGCGCACGCGTGTGACAAGCAGCACGAACCACAAGAGGAAGGTCATAGAGCCGAAAGCGTCACAGTGACAAAAGGATTGCGCTGGGCACTGTCCACCCAAACGGAAGAATTTCGAGTCTCTCAGGATGTGTAACCAACCGCCGGCAACGAACCACGATTTCTCGGATCCTTCCGAACAGAAGGGGATGGCAGCGGGGCAGGCCAGCGATGAACCGGCTACAGCCTCAAGGCCGCCGGAGCGAACATTCGGACAGCTCCCAGGTATTTCTGTCTCAGACGAGTTCGATGAACCACTCCCAGATGTGGAAGTCGCTTTCTGGGAAGCTGATTCAACAGACTGACTCGACTCGAACGCGCGCAAACTATTGGGGGAAGCAGAGGCAGGCAATCGTCAATACGTCACAGTGACGAAATATGTCGGCGGCGGGGAGGGTTGGGTAAGTGCGCCGAAAGTGAGCGTGCTGCTGTCGGACTCGGCACGAAAGCCGATCACGCCACAAGCGCGGAAGCGTCACGAGAAGTACAACTTGGTAGGCGAAAGACTGAAAAGCTCTGTGCGCTGGTTAGCGGACTGGTGAAAAAGTCGGAGATCAACTGCAAACCGACAACAGTGTCCGATCCGGGCGGCAGCCACTTCAACCCCAGGTCAACATTTCGCCGATAATCTACATTATGTCAGGTGAAGTACTGCATATTGCATCAGGTGAATCAACGCCGGGCCGCTTGCCGGCCACCACTCCTCCCGTCGTTTTCGGCAGCGTCGCAACACTTTCCGCCCACCGTCCCCCCTCTGCGGACTCGTATCGGCAGCCATCCCCGCTACGCCCGTAGCCGCTCCGGCGACACGCTGACCTGGGGTCTTGACTTGATGATGCAACAGATGAATCATTGATTCATCTGTTGATACCAGATGGCAGGAGTTTTGGGTGGCAGTCGACGACGTCGGACGTGCATATCTCGTTGACGCGGTCAGGCCCCTGCACCCCGAAGAACAGACAGTCGCCGAAATGCTCCAAGGCTGGCGCAACCAGCAGCTCAGCCGCAATCTGCAGTTCGAGACTATCGACGCCCGCATCAAGCAGGTGCAGCGCTTCATCGAGCACTCGAACGAGTTCCCATGGACCTGGACCGTCGCCGTGGTCGACGAGTTCTTCGGCGATCTTCGCAGTATCCACAAACTCGCCCAGTCGTCGATCCGTTCGTATCAGGTCGGCCTGCGACAGTTCTGCTCCTATGTCAGCAGTCCGGACTACGGCTGGGACCGCGTCTGCGAAGCACTATTCGGGACCCACCCATCCCAAGTCTTCTTCGACTGGAACACCGCTCGACACGTCCAGGAGAACGAGGCCCAACCCGAGAAACGCGCATTCACCAAGCGCGAACTGCAAGACTTCTTCGATCATGCCGACGAGCAGGTATCTGCCGTCGTAGCTTCGGGCAGAAAGGGTTGGCTGCCCGCATACCGCGACTCCGTGATGTTCAAGATCGCCTACTCGTATGGGTTGCGGTTCAACGAACTGGCCCACTTGCAGACGGTCGACTTCGCAAGGAACCCCCACGCTAAGGAGTTCGGAAAGTTCGGCCTGGTTCATGTGCGGTACGGCAAAGCGAAGAAGGGCTCCCCGCCAAAGCGGCGCAGCGTCCTGACAGTCTTCGACTGGACGCCCGAAGTGCTGGTCGACTGGCTGGAGAATGGTCAGCCCCATATGGACGACGGGATCGACCTGTTCCCCAGCGAACGCGGAAATCTCGTCTCGGAAACCACACTCATCAGGCGGTTCCGCCGCTACTGTGACGATCTCGACCTCTCGCCCGGCCTCGATCTCCACTCGTTCCGACGGTCCTATGCGACGCACTTGCTCGAAGCCGGCTGGGATGCGATGTTCGTTCAGCACCAAATGGGTCATGAGCACGCGTCGACCACAGCGATCTATAGCTGTGTCAGCAGCGACTACCGCACCCGGACACTGCGAAACGCGCTCGACGCCACCATCGCTGCCGCGCTGTCTCCGACGCAGAACGGTGGCGCCGGATGAAACGCGATGTCGATTACCAATGGCGCCTCGCCGAGCTCATGGCAAGCGCCCAGATGCACAACAGCACCGATCTCATGCCTAGGCTGAACGAACGCGGGATCACGCTGTCACGGCCACAGGTCTACCGGCTCGTCCACCAACGACCCGAACGAGTTTCTCTGAAGCTCATCGCCGCGCTCTGCGACATCTTCGACTGCGGCCCAGACGATCTCGTCACGGTTACCGCTGCGGACGCTCGCAAGAAGGCCGCCAGCGCTGGCCGAGAAAACGTCGTAGAACTTAATAAGGCCATCCGCCCCAAGCGTGCTCGGATTCTCAGCGATGACGATTGAGCCGCAACGCCGGAATACCGTCCGCGGACGACCAAAAGTCACCGACGGATCAATGGAGTGCGCTCGCTGCCACCGCGAGATGCGGCGCACGGCAGCAACATGGCCAGACGGCCGCATCTGCAATTCCTGCTACTACGAAGCAACCATCCTCTATGGCGACTGCCCCAGCTGCGGATTCCACCGCCTCCTGCCCGGCCGACTGGACATCGGCGATCAAGCGGTGTGTCGAGACTGCGCCCGTATCCGCCAGAACTTCTATTGCACGTCATGCAACGAGGAGCGACGACCCTACCGCGGCAACGTATGCGCACGTTGCCGCGTCCGCGAAGACCTTGAGCGGGCGTTCCTCCACCCGGACTCTCCCACGAGCTTCACGCAACTCATCGACGCCCTGTGCGCAGCTGATCGCGCCGAGAGCATCATCACGTGGAAGCGATCGGACAAGGTTCAAGGACTCCTACGCTCTCTCGGAGATGGCACCACTCCCCTCACCCACGACGGCCTGGACCAGTACGAGCCCGCGGGCCGGCACGTCGACCACCTACGGGCTATCCTGCAGCACCATGACGTAATTCCCGCACGTGACAAGTATCTCGCCTACTTCGAGCGGTGGATCGAGGACAAGCTCCACCCAGTCTCAGATCCCGAGATTGCCACGCCATTAAGGCAATTCGCCACATGGCACCACCTCAGGCGGATCAACGACTTGGCACTTTCTGGGGTTTCAACCCGAGGGCCCGTTCACGCCTCGAAGCAGGACATCACAGAAGCACTGAAGTTCCTCGAGTGGCTTCGCGCCGAACACGGACGAACGATAGCCAACTGCACACAGCAAGATGTGGACCTCTGGGTCACCACCGGTCCAACAACGCGGCACCTCATCCGGACGTTCATCATTTGGTGCCAAAAGATGCGGGTGAACCGATCAATCACGCTCGGACATCGTCAGGCAAAATTGGTCCGGGTTCTCACGCAGGACCAGCGACTTGAGTGGATCCGCGAGCTTCTGTCCGGCGACAGCGAATCACTCCCCTATCGCGTAGCAGGAACGCTGCTACTGCTCTACGCCCAGCCACTCGTGAAGATCGCAGCCATTCCGATGAGCAAGGTGCTCGTCGCTCCCGATGGACTGTCGATTGAGCTCGGCGTCACGCCGTCGCCCGTTCCCGAGCCATTTGCTGAACTAGTCAAGAGCCACATCACCAACCGGCCGAATCTCCGCACAGCAGGCGCAGACAATCCCTGGCTGTTTCCGGGATATCGATCTGGCGAGCATCTGCACCCCAACACACTGATGGATCGTCTTCGGTGGCTCGGCATCGACCTATTGGGGGCGCGTAACACTGCACTGCAAGAACTGGTCACCCAGGTGCCTCCTCCTGTCGTGGCCGAAATGCTTGGCTACAGCGACCAGGTGGTCCATCGGCACGCAACGTTGGCCGCACAGCCATGGGGCCACTACGCAGCCGGCAATTGATGAACCCGCGGACACCGCAGTCGTCTGAAACCAGAACTGTCGGTGCCCGTGGCTAACGTGTTGAGTCCCGAGAACGGAGCAGGAGCTACAGATGTTCGATGCCGAGGTCGATTACCCCACGGCTGTGGCCAGCTATGACGACAACGGTGTAGGTGAAGCCATTCGCTGGTGCGCGTCTCATATGGAAAAAGGCGACACCCTCACAGTGTGGACCAAGCTGAAGTCCAACCTGCGAAACTGCAACGCACTGGACAGACTCGTTAGCCGCCACTCCTATGTCGAGCACGTGACCGGCAGAGGCGGCGCGTACGTGCCTGGCCATGGTCCCGTGTTGATGGCCTGGCCGGACATGGACGACATCGGCGAGCTGCTCCGGTTCAGCAGCCACATGATCCGGGGCCTGTGTGTAATCACTTGGAACGCCGACCGGATTAGGCCGTGGGTGACACAGATGCGGCCCGACGTCCTCGGCGACGGTTCCGAGTGGGAGGACCTCACACCGCGGCTGAACCCCGTGGTTATCGAGGCGATGAAGAGCGTCACGCTGACGATCAACCACAACAATACGATCGGGGCGGGCTATGAGAAGGACGACGTCGTTAGCGTGCTCCTCGCGCTCCACGACGCGAGCATCCCCATGAACGCTGATGCTATGCAGGGATGGGCGCTTGCCAATGGCTGGTCCGGCCAGAACCCGGCCTTGCTAGCCAAGTACGTCAAGGACATCAACAGCGGCAAGCGTCCTCGCTGTAGCCGAGTGATCAACTCCGACTACGTCGATCACCTGAGGGAACAGGTGGCCGGAGGCTTCGAGGACGGAGAAGCGTGAGCGACTTGATACCGAATCTGGAGGACCTCCGCGCGCAGTTGCCAACTGATGGCACCGCGGAGGACGCCCATCAGTTCGTTGCAGAGTTGGCAACAGTGGCGTCCGCCGAAGACGTGAATACGAGTATCGACGGCCTAGTGGATCGTTGGTTGGAGGTGCCCCATGGCCACAGGGTGTGAGGGCGGGGACGGTGACCCAGTTCGGATTCTCCGCCTACGCATCCGAGGGTTCCGGTCGTACGGCACTGAAGTGCGCGAGGTCGAACTCGACACACCGCTCACTGTCATCAAGGGTGACAACAGTCAGGGTAAGACTGCAACCGCGGAGGCGCTCGAGTTCCTCTTCACTGGATGCAGCAGTCGCAGGGACCTCTTCGGTGGAGCAAAGGCGGAGTATGACCGAATGCTCGCCAACGTCCACCTGCCGGCGGGGGATGCCGAGGTCTGGGTAGAGGCGGACATACGGTGCGCCGATGGCGCCGTGCGGACCGTGCGGAGGGTACTCACCGCCGACTACTCGGCGACTTCTGACTGTACGAGCGACCTGACCGTTGACGGCCAACGGGCAGCGGATCTCAACGGCCTGGACATTCCCTTTGGTGACCCGCCGCTCGCGGCCCCGGTGCTGCTGCAACACAATCTGCGCTACGTGCTCTCAACCGAACCGAACAAGCGGGCGGCATATTTCCGTTCTTTGCTCGACCTGACGGATCTCGACATCGTTAGAAGTGCTGCAACACGAGCGAAGGAGCGAGTGGCGAGCCTGCCCCCGCTGCCTAGAATCACAAGCTTGGCGACCCTGGGCAGCCTCGCCGAGGGCAACGTAGGTGCTTCGGCAGCAATCAGCAAGGCATCCAAGGCCGATGACCAGCAGACGCTTACCGGGGCTGTCGTTTCAGCGGCCACTGCCCTGATTCCGGAAGTGCCCGGTACGACGGCTGAGGAAGCGATCGCTGCCTTGCGGCGTGTCATCGCTCGTGCAGAGGAACAGGTCTTTCCGATCGGCGCGCTTACCCCCGACCTGGAACGGTTGCCTGAGGCTGTAGATGCCAACGAACTGACGCAGAGCATCACCTCGTACGTGGAGTTGCTCGCAGCCGTGGATGCCGAGGTCGCACGACTGACTCCGATCTTCGCCGCTGTCCTCAACCACCAACACTATTCCGACCTCACGGAGCCAGCGCCGTGTCCTGTTTGCGACGAAGGAACCCTTAATCCGGACCGCATAGAGCAGATCCGCATGCAGCTTGGGGCTTCCTCGGATGTGCAGGAAGCAGCTCGGACAGTCATTGCGCGATTGAACGCCGCCCTCACCGCCGTGGATCGAGTCGGTACAGCGCTGCGAACTGTCCTTCCAGATGCTCAGCGTTGGCAGGACCAACGATGGGCAGACGTGTCGAGGCACCGCGAAGTTCTCACTACGGCCGAGCACAACGATGGACCGGCTCTGGATTCCAACGACTCAGCTCGTGGGTATGTGGCGCGAGCCGAAGAAGCACTGCAGCAGCTGGAAGAGACCCGGATGAACATCAAGGTCTCGATCGACACAGCAGTGCGAAAGGTCGAGCAGCGCGTGGCAATCCAGGACGACCTCCCGTCGCTGCTTAAACAGGTCAGCGACTGCGGTGCCGTTGTGTCGAAAGAAATGCATGGGCTGAAGAAGCTGGTCGAAGAGTTACATGAGGAGCTCGGCGAGAAGCTGCAAACCGCAGTACTGCCAGTCGGGACGCGCGAGGTACTCAATCTTCTTGAGCATCGCGAAGACCTGCTTCACGAACAGCGAGTTCAGGCTCAGCGGAAGAAGGTCAAGCAACGGGTAGATGCAGTCGGCCGGGCCATCCAAAAAGCAGAGCAGGCGCTCCTCGATGACCGTTTCGAGACTATGGGCACTGAGATAGGGCGATGGTGGGCAACGCTCCGCCCCAACGAACTTGTACGATTTGGTGGCGTCGACCGCCGCGCATCAGGCCGGCGATTCGTGAACCTCACTGCAAAACTTGCGGTATCGGAAGAAGCGTTGCCGCAAGTGCGAGACGCCGTCGGGGTGTTCAGCGATAGCCAACTCAACGCACTAGGACTATCTGCTTTTCTTGCTCGCCAGCAGCTTCTTGGCAGTCCGTTCGTCATCCTGGACGACCCCCTGCCGGGCTACGACCCAGACCACCAGGTCACATTTGCCGCGAACACCATCGATACGCTGCTTGACGAGGGAGTGCAGGTCATCCTGCTCACCCATGACCCAAAGGTCGAGGCTGAGTTAATAGGACGACATCAGCACCGCGAGCCGCTCCACTATCGGGTTGAGCTACCTCCCGGCCTGGAAGGTAGCCAAATCACTAACCAGCACGACTTCGTTGGTCGCAAACTGGCCGAGGCTAAGGCACATCTGACGAACACGTCCGTCGCAGGCCGCAAAGCGGCAACAAGCGCACTCCGCGATGCAGCAGAGCGTCTAGGCAAGCAAATCGTCGCTGCGGCACGGACCGCGAATGGCACGCCGACCACTGTGGTATCTCTCGGCGGCAAGATGCTCGGCGACCTCATCCCAGAGATCTCGGCCCATGTTCAGTCCCAGGACGAGGCTGGCAAGTGGCAGTCAATCAAGGGGATTCTCAACCCGGGATCACACGACGATGAAGTCGCCTCGACGCAGTCGCTCGGGGTAGCAGTCGGAGACCTCAGGAGGATCCGTCAGAACCATGAGAAGGGGTGGGGAGGGCTACCCAGGTGAGAATTCCATCAATCGAAGCAGACCATCCATCATGACGACCTCATCCCAGGGCGCCATCGACGACCTCTACGCGCCGGCTTTGAGCGGGATCCCGCGTTGGTTCGCTAGCCAGGCTAACCGAAGCTCGTATGAAAGCGACGGGCCAGCATGAGGATTTCTGTCCCGCAAGAAATGTTCGGCAACAATCCAGAAGGATTCATCGACCACTTGGGCCTCGTTGTCCAACAGCGCCCCTCCGGTGTGGATACGGAATGGGAGGTTTCCGCCAAAAACACGGACCTGGTCTACGCACAGACGCTGCATGGTCCGGCTCTAAAACGCAGCAGGTTCGATGTATCGCCCGCGCCTACCCCCGAGGTGCCGGGTGGAATGCCGGTCAGCATGTTCGAAGCCTTCGAAAAGATTACCCAAACCCTAGACGCGAATCCCACTCTGGCGGCGCGTCTTGACCGCATCATCACCACGCTGATTGCCGTGCCCGACAACCAACTCCCTGCCGCGGTCCAATGGGGCAGCACGGTGCTCTCCGCTATACCGTTGGAGCGGGCCGATGGTACGACTGAGCCGCTGTTCCCCCGCCACTCCGTCCACGACGTGCGGATTGCCCCTCTCGCCTATCGCTGGTCCAAATTGCCTCAAGTGCTTCTGCGTCTTAGACACACAACCGCCGCCGAGCTAGTCGAGGAGTCCAAGAAGGATCCCGACAAGGCGACATTTCAGTCGTCGGGAGCGCTCTTGGAAGGCACCGTCTTTGGGGGCCTTTACTTCGCTCCGCTACTTGGCAGTCAAAGCCCATCAATGTGGGGAATCGGCGTACCACGAGTCGGACAGGTCATCGTCTACACCTTCGGCCGGCTGATTAGTGGACGAGGATTCGACGCAAGCCGCGATCAACTCGACTGCCTACAGGTGCTAATCCATCACTCTCCCACCCACGACTTCGCCGCAAAAATTGCCGATGCGTCCACCATGCACAAGGCGGTCTTCTCCGAGACCATCGACTGGTGGGCCTCGCGTGTAGATAAGACGATACGCGATATCTTCTCTCCCACAACATATCTCGATGGCAACAACTACTACGTCCCGGAGGCCCATCAACGCTGGATGCTGAACCTGGAACAACTCTTTACCCGTATCGGGGCGATCGTCAACCATCCCCGCGACCGGTCAGCACAACTCATGCTTATGTTCCCAGCCATGGACATACTTGCTGACAGTTTCACCGGCGCCAACGGCATCGGCCAGCTCATGACACCGGCGCGAATCCGAAAGCGCATCAAAGCAATCGAAGAACGTGTACCCACTCGGATCCAACCGCTAGTCATGGCTCCGGCCTATCGCGCACTGGCAGCAGCGCAACAAGTTGCCGACGAGTTCTTCGCTCCCAGCCCGAACCCCGACGCGACAATCGAGTCGCGACTCATTCACCTATGGAATGCTCGCCGCAATACTACCCACGGGTTCAATGAAAACGCAGAGATCCTCGCGGAACATACCGGCCGTCTACCTGCGGACATCGTGATGATTCCCATGGTGTATCTGCTCGACATCCTGACTGACCGCGACCGGTTATTACAGCGCATCGCGCGAAGTTGCCGCACCGCCCACCCCGGCCGCACAAGCTAGTTGAGTCGACATGAGATCCTCGCGGTTATGACCTCGGTACTCAATTGGCGCGCAGAATTTGCTGATCTCGATGCGCTGCCCCCTGACTCCACCCCGGCGGAGAAAGCCAAGCGGGGGCGCCGGCTCGAAAAGATCCTGCACGCGATGCTCGACGACGCCGGACTGTCTCCCCGCCTCGCGTATCGCCCGAAGGGCGAAGAGATCGACGGCTCCTTCGTCATCGCCGAGCGGACCATGCTTCTAGAGGCGAAATGGACTTCGGACCCTCAGCCGGCCTCCGCGCTCTACCAATTTACCGGGAAGATCAGTGGCAAACTCGTTGGGACCGTTGGGCTCTTCGTCAGTATGAGCGGAGTATCTCCCGACGCAATCGACGCCCTCATCGCAGGCAAGCAACTCAACCTCATCCTCATGGATGGCGACGATCTGCGGGCTATCGTGCGTGACGACATCACCATCGACGCGGCAATCCGCGCCAAACTGCGCGTGGCTGCGGAAACCGGAGCGCCGTTCTTTGCGGTCGACCCGGGAGTGCAGCGTCGTCGGGCCGAAGACACTCGTGAACTTGTCCTCGTCGAAGGTCGTATAGATGAGAGTATCCTGTCCGCCGTAATCGGGTCTTGGGGTACCCGGGCCGAGCGTCAGAGTGTCGTGCCCGTGGGCGGACCATCGAACTTCGCGCGAACCGCCGAAGCGCTGCTGGCACAATCGGATAAGGCTCAAGAACTCTTCGTCATCGCGGACGGCGACCAGAACCTGGTAAGACCGCGAATCCAGCAAGGCCTGGACGAACGTGGGATCAAAGCGAAAATCGTGATAGTCCAGCCCAGTCTGGAAGCCGCCCTCGGCATCCTTGAACCGGGTACCGAACAGCTACAGCGGCGGAGGCTCCTAATTCTCGAGGATCAGGAGATACTGTCGCGCATTCAGTACTCCCTCGGAGCAGGGAACGTCCCCGAACAGGTAGATAAGTTGTTCTCCCTCCTCGGCATCAGGATGCCCCGGGCGTAGCGACTGGCATGATCCGTCGCTCCCAGCGCTGAGGAATATGCAGGAATCGAATATGCAGGGTTACCAGTAAACCACATCGCGCCGATGTCGATCGCACTCGTTCCCGTCCGCCGTTCATGCAGCGCCACCGACACCGCGGTTTCGATACGATGAGAACTCCCCCATGCGGCGAAGCGCCGGGCGGAGCGCGGCAAAACCAGGCTCCTCTGCATCTCAACCCCGGCGATAGGCGGCAGCGACAGCACTTGGAGCGCACATGGACCGACTCGTCGGCAAGCGCCCCATCCTAGAATCCGACTCGCCAGAAACACTCAAGGTCATCGCGTACTTTGACGGACTCGCTGTGGCCCGTGTCAGCCTCGAAGGGCTTTTACGTGCAGCATCCGCGCTTGCTGATGCAGTCGCCGGCGCAGAGCGGCACGGTCACATCAGCCGATATGATTCTGTCGGAAAGCGTCTGGACGCCGATGAAGCGGCGACGAGGTACCCTGAGCGCACCTGCGGCGATACACGGGTATGGCTCGAGAGGCATGGTGAGCCGCGCGCCAACGACGAGATCATCGTCGAGCGTCTGGCTTTGGCGGTCGAGCTCCTAGAGATCCGACGATGGGCCGGCTGCGGCCTGGACATCGCGATCGACGCCGCAACAGAGCGAGACACGCGCAAGCAGTCACTTGCCCTTCTCGGCATCGACACCACCGCACGGATCCGTATCCTCGCCACGAGCGTCGGGCAGCCGGCACCCGACGCAGTGACGACCGCCGTACCCACGCGCTACGGGATGATGCGCGCGACGGTCGACACGTCCGGAGACATCTATCCCTCGAGCCGCACCGGTCTTGGCACCTGGGTGCGCGCGGATCGTGCACCAGAGTCATGGGAAGCAGCTCTCATCGCCTATCGCCTCACCGATTCGGCCGATCCTGTCGTCGATGCGACCGATCTCGGCGCCGCGTTGCTGGTGGTTCGTGCCCACGATCCCGACCTTCCGCATGACGACGTGACGAAACTCGCCAACTTGGACGCTCTCGGATCGCGGGTCCTACGCACCCTGGTCGAAGCGGACAGCATTCGATCCGCTGCATCGCGCCTCGGTATGCATCACTCCAGCATTCAAGCCCGATATGAGGCACTGATCGGGGAAATCGGCTATGACCCACGCACTCCCCTCGGCCGACTCCGGTATTCCGCCGCCGTGCTCCTGCTGCGTCTGCAACACGCTGACGACCAGTAAGCGCTCAGACCGCCGTGCCACCTCCCCCTGACCCAGATGTGGCCTAGGAATACGACGGAATCGAATACTGAGGGTTACCGGTATCCCATTGCATATTGCTCTGCGCAGCAAAGGGTTTCAATCCCACACCGTGACCTGACCTAACTGATACTGCCCCGTTCCCACGCCCGACGGCCGGTTAGAAGTAGTGGTGCGCGGCCGTGACGAATACAGCCTCGCGGGAGAACTTGCCTGGCTCGCCGAATCGCTCGAAATCACTGCAACGCACGGCGTTCGCGACCACCTCGCTTCGATCGGCGCTGCGCTGGTACTGCGGTACGGCTGAGCCGAACGCCAATCGCGCGGGCACGGCATTGCTTGTCAATCCAGATCGAAGGCGTGACGGATCGCCGTTGTCAGCATTTCCTCTTGGTCAGGAAGAAAGAACCCGATCTGACGCCCCAACGCTGAAACCGGGATCGTCACAATGCTGTCCACGCTGACGACGGAACCTTTCTCGAGCCCGTTTCGCTCACCCACGGGAACTTCAGTCGACAGCCCGCGAACTGTGCCGGTGATCGGTGCCACCGTCACTCTGGTCAGGTGGGGCCGCACGAGTTCCCGAGTGAGGATCAGAACCGGTCGCGCCTTATCGAGTCGGGCGACGTGAATCGGTCTCAATCGATATCCAGTTCGAGGCTGGAAACATGGTCCGCAAGCGCATTGAAGTCATCGTCTTCTGGAGTCGACTTGGCGAGAATCGCCGCGTCGCGGGCAGCGATCAGCCGGCGTCGCTCACGTTCAAGCGCCTTCAGCACGAATGCTGCCCGGCTCTCGACGTGCCGCTGATCCACTTCCCGGTCGATGAAGTCAACGACCTCCTCTGGGAGGCGGACGGCGATCTGCTTGCTCACAGCGAGTACGGTACTGATCTGGGATGCGAAACGCTACCACCTGTTGGCGACGCCGCGACGTGGCCCGCGGCAAACGGAAAACATGGCCCAACCAGGTTTGAGGAACCACCCCGTCGGGCAAGATCAACCTATGCAAAAGATTCTGGTCCGCTCGACCATCGCCATCATTGCCGCCGCTCCCATCGCTGCCGCGTCGTTGTTCGGTGCCGGCATCAGCTCAGCGGAGCCCCTCAACTGCGTCAACGGTCAGTTCTGGGACCCGATCACGAACACCTGCCAGACACCGCGTCCGGCGGAGGCCTGTGCGCCCGGCCAATACTGGAACGCACTGTCCAATGTCTGCCGACCGCTGGGCATGCTCTAACTGCTCTGCACCCCAGCAGTTTTGGGCGAGTGCATGTCGGCCTCAGAACCGGCCGATCGATCGATTTCCCCCCAGACTGCTTGCCCGCAGGCGGACAATGGTCGTATGTCCACTGCGCTCTGGATCCTCGTCGGCCTGCTCGCCGTCGGCACCATTGCCGGCGGCCTGGTTCGGATGCGGGCCTGGCTGCAGAAACCGGCCCCGCCGGAGGTGATCGAGGCCGCGCGTCGCCGCAACGAGGAAGATGAGAACTCCCCCGATTGACACTGGACGCGCGACCGACGCCTTGGAGGACCGATCACACAGATGAGCCCCGCCGCCGAATTCGACTTCGTCATCGTGGGGGCAGGCAGCGCGGGGTGCCTGCTGGCCAATCGCCTCAGCGCCAATCCTGATCACCGGGTGCTGCTGATCGAGGCCGGTGGTAAGGACAACTGGTTCTGGATCAAGGTGCCGGTGGGCTACCTGTACACCATCGGCAATCCCCGCACCGACTGGTGCTACACGACCGAACCGGACCCCGGACTCGCCGGCCGCAGCATTCTCTACGCGCGCGGCCGAGTCATCGGCGGGTGCTCGTCGATCAACGCCATGATCCACATGCGGGGCCAGGCCAGCGACTACAAGCTGTGGGCCCAAGCCACCGGCGACGACCGCTGGCTCTGGGACGGCGAGACACTGTCCATCTACAAGGAGTTGGAGGACTACTTCGGCGGTGCCGACGAGTGGCACGGCGCCGACGGCGAGATCCGCGTCGAACCGCCCCGGGTGCGCTGGAAGATCCTGGATGCCTGGCAGGCTGCCGCAGCCGCGGAGGGCATCGAGCCGATCGACGAGTTCAACCGCGGCGACAACGCCGGTAGCTCGTACTTCCACGTCAACCAACGCCGCGGCCGACGCTGGTCGATGGCCGATGCCTACCTGCATCCCATCGCCCACCGACCCAACCTCACGGTCTACACCCACACCCAGGCCCTGAAGCTGTTGATGGACGATCAGGTCGCCGAAAGTCAACGCCAGGGTGCGTGGACCACGGCCGCACACCGCGCGAGCGGCGTGCGACTGCTCAAGGACGGTCAGGTCGTCGATGTCCGGGCCCGGCGCGAGGTGATCCTGAGCGCCGGAGCAATCGGGTCGCCGCATCTGATGCAGACCTCGGGCCTGGGCCCGGCCGCGCTGCTCACCGAGCATCAGGTGCCCGTGACCGTCGACCTGCCGGGAGTGGGTGAAAACCTCCAGGACCACCTGCAGCTGCGGACGGTCTTCAAGGTGCGCGGCGCCCGAACCGTCAACACCCTGTACCGGAACTGGATCACCCGGGCGGGCATGGGAATTCAGTACATGTCGACGCGTTCCGGACCGATGACCATGCCGCCCTCGACACTGGGAGCCTTTGCCAAGAGCGACCCCACACTGGCCAGCCCCGACCTGGAATGGCACGTGCAGCCCTTGTCGCTGGCCAAGTTCGGCGAACCGCTGCACCCCTTCGGAGCGATAACACCCTCGGTGTGCAATCTGCGTCCGAGCTCACGCGGGCACGTACAGCTGGCCGGTGCTGATCCGCTGACCTACCCGAAGATCTCCTGCAACTATCTGTCGACCGAGGCTGATCACCTGGCCGCCGTTCGGGGCCTGCGGATGACGCGGCAGATCATGGCGGCCGCTCCCCTGGCCCGGTACCACCCCGAAGAATTGCTTCCCGGCCCGCAGCTGGTGAGCGACGACGATCTGCAACAGGCGGCCAGTGAACTCGGCACCACCATCTTTCATCCGGTGGGCACCTGTGCCATGGGAGCTTTCGACGCACACGGTGTGCCGCAGTCGAAGGCCACGGTGCTCGACACCGACTGCCGGGTGTACCGCGTCGCCGGCCTTCGTGTGGTCGATGCCTCGGCGATGCCGACCATCACGTCCGGGAACACCAATGCGCCAGTCATGCTGATCGCAGAGCGGGCGGCGCGGGCGATCCTGCGATAGCAACGATGACCTCGCAGGTAATGGCTCGGCGCACCGCGGAATGCCAAACTCACGTCGTGTGTACGCGGAGGTACTCCCCTGGATTCAGCAGCGCATCACCCGCGCCGGCGTCGAGGATCACTTTCGCCTGATCGCCGACAATCACGTGGCGAAACTCAGTTCCGCGCAGGTCAATTGCGTGTTGGTGGACGGCGCTGACGCCGTCGTCCGCGGCGAGCTGCACAACACCGCCGGATCCACCGGGCGTAGCTACGACGCCGCCTTTGCCTTGCATCTAACGGTTGCGGACGGGCTCATCACCCGACACCACGTCTACGAGGACAGCCTGTCGGTCTTTCGAGCGTTCACCGGTTGAAAGACCGAGAATCGCCGCCGCGGAATAAACTCGCACGCGACGAACTTGGCTCAGAAGTCGCCCTTTCCACGACTCAGGAGCTTCCAATGACCCGTCCCGTCCGCGTCGCCGTCCAGATCCAGCCCGGCGGCACGCCCGACTACGCCACCTGGCGCGACGCCGTCCTGGCCGCCGATGACCTCGGCGTCGACGTGATCTTCGGTTACGACCACTTCCACCGCCCGGCCATGAAGGGCATCGTCGACGGCAAGCCTGTCATGTACGACGAGCAACCCGATGTCGCCAACTTCGAAGGCTGGACGGCACTGGCCTCGTGGGCCGAGATCACCTCACACGCCGAAATCGGCCTACTCGTCACCGGTGTCGGCTACCGCAACGCCGACCTGCTCGCCGATATGGCGCGCACCGTCGACCACATCAGCGGTGGCCGGTTGATCCTCGGACTCGGGGCCGGCTGGTATGAAAAGGATTACACCACCTACGGTTACGACTTCGGCACGTTCGGCTCCCGCTTCGATCTGTTTGACGAGAGCCTGATCCGCATCGAGAACCGGCTTGCGGCACTGATTCCACCGCCCGTACGCAAACTGCCGATCCTCATCGGCGGCACCGGCCCCAAGCGTTCCCTGCCCGCGGTGGCCCGGCACGCCGACATCTGGCATGCGTTCCAGGAACTCGACGCCTTCCGCAAGTCCAGCGATCGCGTCGACGAGTTGGCCGCGACGTTCGGCCGCGACGGCGCCGATATCGAGCGCTCGACACTCTGGGAGAACGCGCAGAGCGCCGATGCTTTCCGCGAGGCGGGCGTGACGCTGTTCCAGACCGAGCTCACCGCCGACAACAACTACGACCTGGGTTCACTGAAGGAGGTCATCGCCTGGCGGGACAACAGCTGATCGGCTGACAACACGCGATGAGTCCTGCCCACTGATGCAGTCTGATCTGCATGGGCAGACTCATCTACGGTTTCAACGTCTCGGTGGACGGATACATCGCCGACGCACAGGGCAATATCGACTGGTCGGATCCGAGCGAGGAACTGCACCAGTACTGGAACGACTTCGAGCGGGACACCGCCCTATCGCTTTACGGGCGGCGACTCTACGAGCTGATGTCTGCGTACTGGCCGACCGCCGATCAGGCGCCGGATGCCACCCCGATGATCGTCGATTACGCCCGCGTCTGGTGCAACATGCCCAAGGTGGTGTTCTCGCAGACCCTGGAATCGGTCGACTGGAACTCCCGTCTGGAACGCGGCGACCCGGTCGCGGTGGTGTCGAAACTGAAGGTCGAAACCGACGGCCAGCTGGAGATTGCCGGCGCGACGCTGGCCGCACCGATCGTCCAGGCCGGCTTGGTCGACGAGTTCCGGATCGTGATCGCACCCATCGCGGTCGGCGGCGGCCTGCCGTTCTTCCCCACTCTGCCGTCCTGGATCTCGTTGCGGCTGCTGGAGAACCGCACCTTCCCCGGCGGAACGGTCCTGCTGCGTTACGAGGTCAAGCACGACTGATCAGGCAGGTGCGGGCCAGCGGTACCATTCTGCCAACCGCATACCGCCGACAGACAACGGAATCGTGACCGACAACCTGCCCCTGGCACCGCCCGGCGATACCCCGCGCCGGGTCATGACGATCGCCGGCTCCGATTCCGGTGGCAGCGCAGGTCTGCAGGCCGATATGCGTGCCTTCGCGATGCTCGGCGTGCACGCCAGCGCCGCGGTGACCGCCGTGACCGTGCAGAACTCTTTGGGCGTCAGGGCTTTCCACGAGGTGCCGGTGGAGTTCATCGCCGGGCAGATCAGTGCCGTGGTCACCGACGTCGGTATCGAGGCGGCCAAGACCGGCATGCTGGCGTCTACACAGATCATCAGGACCATCGTGTCGACCTGGCGCGAGGAGGGCCTGGACGGCACCGTGCCCCTCGTCGTCGACCCGGTGTGCGCGTCCAACGTCGGCGAGCCGCTGCTGCACGCGAGCGCACTCGACGCCATGCGCGACGAACTGATCCCGATGGCCACACTGGTGACGCCGAACCTCGACGAGGTGCGACTGCTGGTCGGCATCGATGTCGTCGACGACGACACCCAGCGCGACGCCGCCCGGGCGCTGCATACCCTGGGACCGCGGTGGGCCCTGGTGAAGGGCGGTCACCTGCGCACCTCCCGTGTCAGCTCCGACCTGCTCTTCGACGGCGAGGAGTTCCACAAGTTCGCCGCTGTCCGGGTGGACACCCGCCACGACCATGGGGCCGGTGACACTCTGGCCGCGGCCATCACCGCGGCACTGGCCCACGGCCGCTCGGTACCCGATGCGGTCGGCTTCGCCAAGGTCTGGATCACCGAGTGCATCCGCAGCGCCTATCCCCTAGGCCAAGGACTCGGCACGGTCAATGGTCTGGCCCGGCTGACGCGGTGACACCACACAAGCACGGCCCCGCTTAGGCCGCGCGAAAACCGGGTATCTCTGCTGCGCCCATTGCCGCCGGTTCGGACATCCCGTCCGTTCTGGTGGTCGTACCAGCAGAATCGAGCAGCAGATGACCGTCATTCGTATCGCCCGCCGTTTGCCCCTCGTCGCCGCCGTATCGGGCGTCGTGCTTCTCGGCGGTCTCACCGCCTGTAGTTCCGACAGCGAGGCGCCGGACACCACCACGACGACGGAGACCTCCGAAGGGACCATGACCACGACTCCGTCCACCGGTGCGGTCACCACCACGCTGGCCCCGACCTCGCCGATGGCGCCGGCACCCGGTGGCGACGCCGGCCCGGGCGGAGCCACGGCGAGCGTTCCCGGTGCCAGCGCCGGCGCGGGTCCGGGCGGCGCTACCGCGGGCGTGCCGGGAGCAGGTGCCGAAGCGGGACCCGGTGGTGCCACGGCGGGCGTGCCGGGGGCAGGTGCCGGAGCCGGGCCCGACGGCGCCGGTGCATGCGTCGGGTCCATCTGCGTGCAGACGCCGTAACGACCTACGCGCGACCCGTGACGGCGCCGTCACGGGTCGCGCGCAGCAACGTTCTTACGACGAGGCGACCTCGGTAGCCAGCCGGGACAACGTGTCGTTGAGTTGATCCTCGGTCACCAGCGGGAACTTCACCTTTTCCAGCAGCTTCTTGTCGGTGACCTTCGACCAGTCATAGGTATGCCGTACAACCGTCTCGTTCGGTCCGGCAGATTCCAACTCCCACAACCACTCCCAGCCCGGCGGCTCGGCGCCGGCCGGTGCGGTCTTCCACGCCAGCAGTTTGTCCTTGGCGTATCCGGACACGTGGTTGTCGGTCTGATAATCGCCGCCCATGTGATCGCCGTGCATGTTCATGGTGAACACCTCACCGACCTGCTGGATGCGATCCGCATGGTCGACGCTGCGCACGAACCCTGAGCCATCCAGCGCCTGGTGACGGTGGGGATTGGACAGGACGTCGAAGATCGCGTCGACCGGAGCGGCAATGGTGCGTTCGACTGTGACTTTTCCGTTCTCACTCATACGTTCACACTGCCCAAAGTTCGCGCCGTGGAAACGCTGCGTGGTCACGGCGCTGCCGTGCGGGGGTTGAATGCGCCGCGGACTGGGAACTCCGATTCGTGCGCTGGATCACCGTCATTGCGGCGCCGGTCGCGCGGAGGTGGCGATGAGCGAGGAGAAGACCGAGATCGTCAAGTGGGAGCCGTGGTTGACGCGGTCGAATTGGGGCGCCACAGGTTGGCGTGGCCTTCTGCGCCACGCACACCGGACTGCAGATTCACCAGGCACTAGGCTGATCTCATGCGCATGGTGGTTCTCGCTGCAGCCCTGGTCACCGCGATGGCCACGGCCGCGCCCGCAGCCGCCGATGACGCGTACTTCGTCGATGTCCTCGACCTCATGGACATCACGGTCGGTGACGCTCCCACCGCCGTCGCCATGGGCCGCTCGGTCTGCGCGGATTTCGATCTCGGCACCCCACTTGCGGCCGTGGTCGATCGGCTCGCCGGTACGCACGGACTGTCGGCCGAGGATGCCGCATTGGTGGCTGGGTTCTCCGTCGCCGAATACTGCGACCAGCACGAACCCGCACTGCGCCCAGCCTCCTGATCCACCACGCGCGGTCGGTGCTCGTTCGATCGTGCGCCACGGCAAGCGGTTGTACTGTGCAGGGCATGCGTGAGCTCCGCAACCCCGACGGTGATGCCCCGCTGTGGAAGCGGTTGGCCTTCGAACTGATGTGCTCGGTCAAACGGCTGATCGCCGGCAAAGGTGTCCCGGTGTCACCGCCGGAGCAGCCCTATCTGATCGTGCCGATCCTCGGCCAGTCGAATGCGTTCGGCATGGGTCTGCCGCTAGATCCCGACGGCGCCGACAAACCGCACCCGGACGTACACCAGTGGGCCAACAGCGGACCCTCGAAGAACACCGTGGTGCTCGGCGCGGATCCGCTGGTCCACGAGACACCCTCGCGCAGAGTCGGTTTCGGTGTGACGTTCGGCAAGGCACTGACCGCGGCCACCAACCGTGCGGTGCTGCTGGTGCCGGCCGCCCGCGGTGACACCTGCTTTCACCCGAAGAACGGTTATACCTGGAACATCGCCGATACCAAGACCCGGCGCAACCTGTACCGCGAGGCGGTGGCCTCGATCGACGCGGCACTGGCGCACCGGCCGGGCAGCACCGTGGCCGTCATCCTCTGGCATCAGGGCGAATCCGACGTACCGCTGACATCGGGCCCGGACTATCAACGCATGCTCGACGCACTGTTCGACGATCTGCGTTCCCGGTACGGCGCCGACGTCCCGATCATTCTCGGCGGCATGGTCCCCGAGGAGATGGAGCTCAGCGGCAAGGACTACACGGTGATCAACGCGGTGCACGAGGACACCCCAAATCGCAAGGCGCGCACCGCTTTCGTGCGGGGCAACCGGGATTCGTTCAACAGCGATGTCGACCGGCACTACAACGCCGAAGGTGTCCGCGCGCTGGGGCGCGACATGTGGCTGGCCTATGAGCGACTGGCCGCCGATACGCTCGCCGACTACCGGCGCTGATCTATTCGGGTTCGGCCACCTCGGCCTGCCAGCGGTTTCGACGCTCGGCATCGGTCTGCTCCCACCACGGCGGTTGGCCACGCTCCCCCAGCGCCACCTTCGCGGCGTGCACACCGGCGCGGGCCACGGACTCCTCCGCGGCGCCCTTGCACCGGCGCACCTCGCGTCGCCACGCCATCAGGATGTCGACGAGCTCCTGCCGGCGCGGTTCGGGTATATCGGGATCGGTGGCCCGCCACCGTCGGCCATCGACGACGATGTGAAGCCCGTCGGCGGTGCGCTCCGGTTCGGCCATCATCGCCGCCGGGCGCTGAACTGATTGCCGCCCGGCTCACCTTCCACCGCGAAACCCCGGTCCGCCAGCAGCCTTCGGAAGAACTCGGCGCTGATCGAGCTCTTCAGCCGGCCGCCGTACTCACGGGAGAACACCCGGTACTGCGGCAACCGTAGCGCCGGCGGACCGTCGGGCGGCGGGCTGAAGGTGATCGTCATGCCGTCGGCGACCACGCCCGCGTACTGGTACTCCAGCAACGGTTCCCAGCCGTCCCCCTGGCGCACGCTCACCGAACCGTCCGGGGCGACGGAGAATTCACGACCGCGGCTGACGAACGGAATCAGGTTGAACCACAACAGGAAGAAGCCGGGGATGACCAGGAACATCAGCGCGTAGGCATGCGTCTTCTCCAATTCGGCGTCATAGAGCCGGAAGATCAGCTCGGTGATCCAGCCCTCGACGAATATCGTGATATCGCGGAACACGTCACCAACGGTGGCCCGCCCGGTCGCGACGTCGTAGAGCGCCGCACCCAAACCTGCTATCCCCGCCACCGACAGGAACACCCCGAGCAGTACCAGACCCCAACTGGTCCGTGACACGAACTCGCCGAACAGTTGTTGCGGGTCGGTCAATTCGACCTTGGGCCCGCCGAGCGGTCGGGCCATGCACCAGATGCTGATGGCGATCGCGGCAACCAGCGTCACCCCCTCCAGCGGCGAGAAGGCCACACTGACCGACGTGGCGGCACCCCAGATCGCCGCGGCCAGGAACGCCAGCCATGCTGCCCACCGCAACGCGCGCTGCCACCACGTGAGCCGGCGCTCGGCCGTCCGTTCGGGCCGCTTGCGCGGCTGCCCCATCGTCATGGCCTTCGCCGCCCGCACATCACGCGAAGATCCTAGCGCCGCAGACGCCGACAGACGCCTCGACAGCAAAGAGTGCGATGTTGTCCACCCGGATCCGCCGACCCGTGCGGGCAATACGCGCTGTCGTATTCCCGTTACCGTGGCGGGCATGCAGTCTTGGCACGGCGGGCGGCTCAGCGCCGCGCAGCAGGACCGCCTGCGGCAGTGGCTGCCGGGGGCGCGACTGCGCGCCGACATGAGCTGGCAGCAGTTCGACACCGTGGTGCTCGACGTCGACTCACGCATGGGCCGGGTGGTGGTGAAGGCCGCCGGGCGCGGCAACCACCACATCGGCCGGGAGATCACCGCCTATCAGGAGTTCACCGAATGCCTCTCGTGCACCGGGCACGCCCCGACGCTGCTGTTCGGGGATCGGGCGGCCAACCTGGTGGTGTTACGCCATCTGCCCGGCCTGCTGGTCCAGGGGTCGACTTCCGAATTCGCCGACGACACCCATCGGCAGGCGGGCCGGCTGGCGCGGACGCTGCACGATCAGGGCGCCCGCAACGATCCGGACTGGGACTCCGCCTCGGTCACCAAATCCCTTGGCTGGCTGGACAAGCCGCACCGGATCTCGCCAGGAGACGAATCCGCGCTGCGCAGGATCCTGACCGCTCATCGGGCGCGGCCCGTCACCGTGGTTCCCACCCACGGCGACTGGCAACCACGGAACTGGCTGATCGACGCCGGCACCGTCCGGGTCATCGATTTCGGTCGCTTCGCCTGGCGGCCCGCGGTCAGCGATTTCTGCCGACTCGCCGCGCAACAGTGGCGCCACCACCCCGCCCTGGCGACTGCGTTCTTCGACGGTTACGGTGACGACCCGCGCGATCCGGCACAGTGGCGGATGTTCGCGCTCCACGAGGCGGTCGGCACGGCGGCATGGGCGTTTCAGGTCGGCGACGAGGCGTTCGAGCGGCAGGGGCACCGCATGATCGCCGAGGCGCTGGCCCTGTTCTGAAGGCTCAGAACAGATCCGGTACCGGCGGGGCCACGTCGTCGAGAAACGCCGTGACCATCGGCACCAGCACAGCCGACGCACCGGACAACCCGATATGTGACATCGCGGGCAGCACCACCAACTGCGCATCCGGAACCCTCTGCAGCAGGCCGGATGCCGCCGCCTCGTCGTCGACACCACCACGCAGCCGGAACAACCGGACCGCGTGCTCGAGGGTCAGCGAGTCGGCATCGCCGACGATCACCATCGTCTTGGCTCCGATCGCCCGGATCTGCGCCTCGGGAATCTCCTGGTCCTCGGCATTGAGGACCTTCATCTTCGCGATCCAGGCGGCGAACGCACCGTCACCGGGATTGTGCTGGGCGAAGATCTGCGGCAGCGGCGTCCCGGCGAAGGCCTGCGGGTCGAGTTGGTCGATCGCCGGTGCCATCGAGGGGTGCCAGCCGTCGCGGTGGAAGCTGGCCGACATCGCCACCAGCTTGCCGACTCGGGCCGGATGACGGATCGCCAGTTGCAGTGCGACACCGCCACCCTGCGAATAGCCCATCACATCGGCGGTATCGACCCCCAGGGCGTCCAACAGCGCCGCGGCGTCGTCGGCGAACTGTTCATAGGACATGGCGCGGTCGGTGTCCGGGGTGCGGCCGTGCCCCTGCTGGTCGAACACGATGACCGCCCGCTGCGCAGTGAACGCCGCGACCCAGTCGGGCATCGAATCGGCCGCCATGAACGCACCGGGGATCAACAACAAGGGTGGTGTGCCACCGCCGAGTGTCCCGTGCACCTCGTAGTACAGCTGCAATCCGTTGATCGGCAGCTGACCGCTCCGCATCTGCATGGCTGGCTCCTCGTCGTCCGGTATCGGTACTGACCGCCGGACGACAGGGAACTCATCGTCAGCCCTGGCCGGCCGCCAGGTCCACCGTTTCCCCGACCTCGGCGCCACCGATGCGGCCCGCCGCGTAGTCGGCGGCCTGATCGACCAGACCCCGCACCGCATAGGCGTTGTGCGCGTTGCCGTCACCGCCGCCGGGCGCGCACACCGGATCTTCCGGGATGCACAGGTCCAGCGTCTTACCTGCATACCGCGCACCCACCGTGATCGGTGGCGCTCCGGTATAGATCATCTGCAGGAATCCACTGGAGGGCTTGCCGAACAGTGCCACCGCGGAGACATGATCGGCCACCGAATCCGGCATCGGACCGGTGAGCCCGGGCGGCAGCGCGAAGCCCTGCGGCACCTCGTCGGCCGTGATGTAGGCGGCCACCGCGGCACCCTGGGAGAACCCACCCAACACGACCTTGGTGTCAGGGCAGGCCGCAGCGGTCTGCTGAACCTTGTTGCTCGCGTCGATGACGCCATCCGCGGCCGTCGCGAAGTTCAGTGATGCCGGATAGTTGACGGCGTACACATCCACCGATTTCGCGGGCGTGCGGGCCTGCAGTGCGTCGACGAAAGCCTGCCCGGTGCCGCCGACGCCGGGCGGCTCAAAGGTCCCGCGGGCAAACACAATCTGGACATCCGGACATTCCTGGGCAGAAGCTTGACCGGCCACCGCCACCGAACCGGCACCCGCAAACACTGCAACCGCCACCGCGCCCAATAACGAATCGATTCTGTTCATGAACCACCATTTTTCGTTCCGACCGGCGGTGGCCGCGCTGCCCCGCACCACGCGAAGTGGGTGTACCCACCGTGGCTCAATTCAATCCTCGAGTTCGGTGATCCGCAGCGCGAATCAGCGCAGGGCGCCGAGGTTCTCGACGGATCGCCGCACATCGGCGGTCAGCATCTTCGCCACCAGTGAGCCGATGGGTCCGCTCAACAGGCCGCCCGAGAAGTGGGCCACCAGATGTAAGGCTGATCCCGGCTTTTCGTCGTCGACCGTCATCTGCAAACTGATGTGCACGCCGCCGCGACCGGTCCCACGAAGGCCGATCAGGCGGGGCTCGTCGTAATCGGTGACCTGCCAATGGATGGTGTTGCGAAATCCCTTGACCTTGATCAGCGACGATACCTGGGTACCGATCTCGATGACGTCCGGCGGCGGACTGCGCCAGCCGCCGAAGATGGTGAGCCACTCATCGAATCGCTGCAGATCGGAGGCCAGCTTCCAGGCGTGCGCGGGTGACAGCTCCGAAGACACCGACACGTCGACTTCAGCCACGCCGGTCGATTACCCCACCCACCGACCGCCAACACCGTGACCTGGATCACATCCTGGTGCTACAACGCCGAATCGGTCTGCTCCCCCTCAGTGGCTCCTTTCGGTGCAGGCGTCACATCACCGCGCCTAACCCGCACGTGAAAGCGCTTGGTGCCCCATGTGTCAGCAACCGTGAAGTGCACTCGTTTCGGCGTGCCGAACAGCGTCGTGGCCGCGACCGTGCCGACCGCTCCGGCCGGCACCACAGGTACGTCGACCCCCTCGATCCGACGCCGCGCAGCCACTACATCACCCGCACGAAACATCGTCATCTGCTTCCCCCTGGTATCGCCTGACATCTCCCCACACCCATGCTGACCGTCAGGCATCCCCGTTGCAACCCATTAACGTTCGGCGCGTTCAGCTTTGGCGTCATACCCGGACGCCGGCAACGACAAACCAACCGGCCCAAAGTGTTCCGTCGACACACGTCACCAGGGTTTGCCCGGTACGGACCTGTCGGCGAGCGCCGGTGTCGGCGAAGGTAGCGTGGCCAGGGTGAACACTTCCCGCCTGTCCTCTGCCATCACGCTGGCCGCCTGTGCCGCGGCGCTCACCACCACCCTGGCCGCGTGCGGTTCCGAATCCGACACGCCGGCCGCCGGCAGCACAACCGCCTCAGATGTGTTCAGCCCACCGACCGCCCCCGCCATCGAACCCACCGCCACCGAGCAGGGGTGCCCGACGGCCGCGCCGCAGGCCGGCGCCCCGGCCGAATGGACGCTGCCGGGCTCGTCCGGCAGCGTCGCGGTGACCGGTTCGACCGATACCGCAGCGCCCCTGGTGACCGTCGAGGGACCCTTCAGCGTGACCGAGACCCAGGTGCAGACCCTCAAGCCCGGTGACGGTCCGGTGGTGGCACCGAACGCGACCGTGCTGGTCTGCTACATGGGTGTCAACGGGCGTGACGGTACGGTGTTCGACAGCAGCTACCAGACCGGCGCGCCGGTCGACTTCCCGCTCGACGGTGTCGTCCCCGGTTTCCAGAAGGCCATCGCCGGGCAGAACGTCGGATCCACCGTCGCGGTCGCGATGGTCCCGGCCGACGGCTACCCCGAAGGCCAGCCGGCCGCAGGCATCCAGCCCGGTGACACCCTGATCTTCGCGATCAAGATCCTCGACGCGATGAGCTGAGCCGGCTCAGCGGGCCCGTCGCGCCAGCTTGGCCGGTTCCAGGACGAAGATCGTCTTGCCCTGCTGGCGGATCCACCCGCGATTGGCGAACTCCGACAACGCCTTGTTGATCGTCTCGCGTGACGAGCCGACCAACTGGGCGAGTTCGAGCTGGGTCAGTTCGTGGTCGACCCGCAGCCCGCCGCCGTCTTGGCGGCCGAACCGCTTGGTCAGATCCAGCAACTGTTTGGCCACCCGACCCGGCACATCGGTGAAGATCATGTCGCACAGGTCGTCATTGGTGCGCCGCAGGCGCCGAGCCAGCACCCGCAGCAGCTGCTCGGCGATCTGCGGGCGGTCGGCAATCCACACACTGAGCGCCTGCCGCGGGACCGCGGCCACCCGCACCTCGGTCAGCGTCGTGACGGTGGCGGTGCGTGGGCCGGGGTCGAACAACACCAATTCCCCGAAGGTGTCCCCGGGACCCATCACGGCAATCAGGCTCTCGCGGCCGTCGGTCGAGCGCCGCCCGACCTTCACCTTGCCCTCGACGAGCACATACAGCCGGTCACCGGGTTCACCCTCGACGAAGATCGCGTGGTTGCGTGGGAACGTCAGCCATTCCAGTTCCTGGGTGAGAGTGGCAATGGCCTCCGGGTCGACGTCCTGGAAGATTCCGGCGCGCCCCAGTACAGCGTCCAACGCGGTTCCTCCCCAGCGTACGGTGACATGACACCCTGCCCAGCAGAACCGGGACGGCCCGGCAAGCTCTGGGCGAGACATTACAGGTCCGACATATTCTGCAACCCCGTGGCCGCTCCGGCGATCCCGGTCGATCCGCGAAGTAATAACATCGAGTGTATTCATGTTCCGCCGATTCGCGCCCTTTGCCGTGCCAGGAGGCCCGAGCTGATGACGATGACCCTGCGCCGTTGCGCCGCTGCCGCGGTGTTGCTGACCGTGACCGGTCTGTTTCCCGGGCTCGCCCCGACCGCGTCGGCCGAACCGGCCTGCACCGATGTGGAGGTTGTGTTCGCCCGCGGCACCACCGAGCGACCGGGTGCCGGCAGCGTCGGCACCGCGTTCGTAGACGCCCTGCGCAACCAGGCCGGCGGCCGCAGCGTCGAGGTCTACCCGGTGAACTATCCGGCCAGCCAGGACTGGCCCACCGTGGTGGTCGGTGTCAACGATGCCGGCGCCCGGATCCGTCAGGTGGCCGCCGACTGCCCCGACACCAGCGTGGTGCTCGGCGGGTTCTCCCAGGGCGCGGCCGTCGCACAGCTCGTCACCGCCGATCCGCCCACGATCCCGCCGAATTCGTTCGCCTTCGGCACCACCGCCGGGCTGCCCGCCGATGTCGCCGACCACGTCGATGCCGTGGTGCTGTTCGGCAAGCCCAACAACCGGATGCTGTTCCTGATCGGCCAGCCCAATGTGCCGATCGGCGCGTCCTTCCTGCCCAAGACCCTTGACCTGTGCGCCATCAACGACCCGGTCTGTTCCGGCGGACTCGATCCGGTGGCGCACAACCTGTACACCGCGAACGGGATGATCACCGAGGCTGCCACGTTCGCCGCCGCCCGAATCTGACCGACGCGAACCACGGAGTTTCAAGGGCTCGCCCACGACGCAACGCTGCCAGGCTGGTGATACACCAACCGAGAAAGGCAGATGGCAGTGAACGTTTACGAGGCGGTCACGAGTCGACGGGCGGTCCGCGGTTTCACCGACGAACCGGCTCCCACCGAGGTGCTCGAACGTGTGCTGACGGCCGCCGGCTGGTCGCCCTCGGGCGGCAACCTGCAGCCCTGGCGGGTCTATGTGATGACCGGTGAGCCGCTGGCCCGACTCAAGAAGATCGCGGTGGCCAGGGTGGCCGCAGGCGATCCCTGGGACGAACGCGAATTCCCGCTCTATCCAGACGATCTGAGATCCCCGTACCGCGAACGGCGGTCCCGGTTCGGCAAGGAGCGCTACACCGCCCTGGGCATCGCCCGGGAGGACTGGGAGGCCCGGCAGCGCGCCGCGATCGGCAACTGGGACTGTTTCGGCGCCCCGACCGCGCTGTTCTGCTTCATCGATCGCGACATGGGTCTGCCGCAGTGGGCGGACCTGGGCATGTACCTGCAGACGGTGATGTTACTGCTGCGCGCCGAAGGGCTGCACAGCTGCCCGCAGATGGCATGGTCGCAAGTGCGCCGCAGTGTGGAGGAGACGCTCGACCCGCCGGCGGAGCTGATGTTGTTCTGCGGCATGTCCATCGGCTACGAGGACCCCTCGGTCGAGTACATCCGCACCGGACGCGCTCCGCTGGCCGAGACCGTGGCCTTCGTCGGCGATGTCGCCTGAGGGTAGTGCTAGCCGGTAGCCGGCGGTCGCGCCTGCGGCGATGCGCCGCAGGCACCAAGGTCGTGATGGGTGGCTACTCGCAGGGCGCGGCGGTCGCCGTCCAGGCGGCCGACGCGCCGGCCGGGGCGCCGGCAGCGGACTGAGCGTCAGCTCAGTGGCCGGGTTGCGGCGGTGTCGTACTCCGCCACCGCCGCCGACACGATGGCGGCACCCTGCTCGGCATCTGGGCCGCTACCCCGGAACGCCTCGACCGCCGACTGCGACTCCCACCGCTCGAAGATGTTGATCCGGCCGGGGTCCAGCAGATCGGCACCGATCGCGAAATCCAGGCACCCGTCGGCCGCGCGGGCCGCCCGCACCACCTTCTCGCAGCCGGCCAGATAAAGCTGCCGGCCGGCCGGTTCGACATTGATATGACCCGCGACGATGACCATCGGAGCGCTCCCTACTGTTGACCGGTTGTGACTCCGCGCTTGCGGAAAACTCATCGCGGCGGTTTGGCCAGCAAACCGTGCGGGTACTGCTGCAGCGGCCCTGGTTGCGATATCTGGTCGCATCGGCCGAAGGGAGTTCAGCCATGAGGCTGCGTCATACACCCCGGTTCGTCGCCGTTGGCGCCCTGTTCGGCGCGGCGCTGTCGCTCGGCAGCGCTCCGGTCGCATCGGCCGAACCGTGTCCCGATGTGGAGATCGTCTTTGCCCGCGGCACCGGCGAACCACCCGGCGTGGGCGGTACCGGGCAGGCCTTCGTCGATGCGCTACGCGCCCAGGCGGGCCCGCAATCCGTCGCGGTCTATTCGGTCAATTACCCGGCCAGTAGCGACTTCAACAACCGGATCGCCTTCGCGGGCACGGTGGTCGACGGTGTTCGCGATGCCGGAAACCGACTCCAGACCATGTCCGCGAACTGCCCTGATACCGATATGGTGCTCGGCGGGTTCTCCCAGGGCGCGGTGGTCGCCGGGTACGTGACCGCGGCCGACATCCCCGACGGTGTTCCCGACGAATACCTGTCGCACGTCCCGAATCCGCTTCCCGTGGAGGTGGCCGACCATGTCGCCGCGGTGGTGCTACTCGGCAATCCGTCGCCGGAGTTCCTGAACCAGTTCGGCGCCCCGGTGGGGGTCATCGGACCGGCGTATGCGGGCAAGACCCTCGAACTGTGCGCTCCAGGAGACACCATCTGTGACGGCACACCCGGAGCGATGCCGTCGATGGCGCACGCCATGTATCCGTTCAACGGGATGGTCAACGAGGCCGCGTCCTACGCGGTGGGCAAGTTGACGCCGGCGCCGGTGGCCGCCGGATAACCCTCGGCAAATCGCTGCGCACCGCTGTGAACAGCGAACGTGGCGGGTAGTCTCGGGCGCATGCGTGTCAGCCATCTGCGCCGGTTGGCCGTCGTCGGTGTGCTGGTTGCCTCGACGCTGGCAACCGCGCCGGTCGCCACCGCCGAACCGTGCCCCGACGTCGAGGTCGTCTTCGCCCGCGGCAGCGATGAGCCGTCCGGCATCGGCACCACCGGCCAGGCCTTCGTCGACGCCCTGCGCTCGCACATCCCGGGCAAGTCGGTCGGCGTCTATGCGGTGAACTATCCGGCCACCGGCGATTTCGACAACTCGGCCGTCTTCCCGTCCACCATGTTCGACGGTGTCGGCGACGCCAAGGCACGTATCCAGGCCACGGCCGCCAACTGCCCGAACACCAAGATTCTGCTCGGCGGGTACTCCCAGGGCGCGGCGGTCGCCGCGTATGTCACGACATCGGATGCCCCACACGACCGGGTCGCCGGACTGCTGCTGTTCGGTAAACCCACGCCGGCCCTGCTGTCCAGATACGGTGCCCCGGCCGCGAACATCGGTGCGCCGTACTCCGGTAAGTCGCTCGATCTGTGTGCCCCTGGCGACAGCGTCTGCGACGGCTCCCCGGAATCGTTGCTGTCCACCCTGGCCCACGGCCTCTATCCGCTCAACGGCCTGGTGGCCGCGGCCGCCGCTGCCGCCGCCGGCCGGGTCACGTAGTGGTAACTGGGGCAGCAGAGTCGACGCGGATCGACCGCTGGCTGTGGGCGGTGCGACTGACCAAGACCCGCCCGGACGCCGCGACGGCCTGCCGGGGTGGCCACGTCCGGATCAACGACCGCGTCGCCAAACCGTCGACGATGGTGGTCCCCGGGGATCGGGTGCAGGCCCGGATCGGTGACCGCACACGGATCGTCGACGTCGTCCGGGTGATCCAGAAACGTGTCGGTGCCCCCGACGCGATCACCTGCTACCTGGATCGGACACCCGCTCCCCCGCCGATTGCCCAAGCGGCCGTGGCGGTCCGGGACCGCGGCGCGGGCCGGCCCACCAAACGAGAACGGCGCGCCCTGGAGAAGTGGCGCGCCGGTCTGCGTTGACGGCTACTGGTTCGCGATGATCGTGGGCGGCAGCTCAGCCGCCGGCGGGGCCGGTGGTGGCGGCGGCGCCGCGGGATGCGGAACACCCGCGGGTGCCGCTCCGGGCGCACCGACCGGCAGCACCTCCGGCGGCGGCGCGGGATCCGACAGCGAGACGAACCCCGGCGGCAGCGCCGGGCCGCCGACGATCTGAGCCGGATTCAGCGCCGGGGTCGAGGACTCCGGTGCGGTCAGCGAGGTGTAACCGGGTGGCAACTTGGGTGCCGGCCCGGCACCGGGCGGCGGGCCGACCGGCATGCCGCCCGACTGCGCCTCGGCGAAGGCGGACACCGGGTCTGGGGACCGGGCGGCACGCCACAGATCCCGAATGTAGCCCAGTCCGCCACCATTGGCGCCCTGCCCGTACTCCGGGTTGACCATCTCCGGCACGGGCGGCGGACCACCCGGCAACGGCGGGGCCACCGGGGCGGACTGCAGGCTGGCCGGGTCGATGGCGACCGGCTGACCGGGCGGTATCGGCTGGCCGGGAGCAGGGATCGGCACGCCGGGGGCCGGCTCAGCGGCGGCCACGCCGGAACCGGCCAGCGCACCTCCGGCCACCATCGCACCGGCGATCGCCAGTCGGACCCCTACTCGGCCTCGTTCGGTCATCAAAGCTGTTCGTCCTCTCCGGCCATGCGTCCGGTGATCATCCATCGCGCATACCTGCCGAGAAGGCTAGCGCGTCACGGCCGCCACGTCACTCGAAGCACATTCGTCACCTGTCCAACCGGAAAACACCAGGTGAACGAATTCCCCCCGGGTGCGCTCGGATTCAGCCGGCACCGAAGGATGTCGGCGTGGACGCACAGATATCCGATCTCGTCATCGTCGGCGCCGGCATCATCGGCCTGGCGCACGCCGCCGAGGCCGTGCACCGCGGGATGTCGGTACAGATCGTCGAACGCGACACCGTGGCCGTCGGCGCCTCGGTGCGTAACTTCGGGCACGCCTGCATCACCGCGCAGGGCGACGACCTGCTGCCGACCGCGCAGCAGTCCCGGCGCGGATGGTTGCGCACCGCGGCGCAGGCCGGCTTCTGGGCGCCCGAGACCGGCGCCGTCGTGCTGGCCCGCAGCGCCGGCGAGGCCGCGCTGCTTGAGGAGTTCCGCGCCGCCCGCGGTGACGAGGCCGTGCACCTGCTCACCGCATCCGAGGCCGCCGCCCGGCTCGGCGGGCCGGACCGCGCCGCCGACCCGGACATCGTCGGCGCCGCGTGGTTCCCGGCCGATCTGCGGGTCGACCCGCGCGTCACCGTCGCATCGATCGCCGACTGGCTGGCGGCACAACCCGGGGTGCGCTTCCACTGGCGCACCGCGGCACTCGGCTGCGCGGACGGCACCGTGCACACCAGCCGCGGCCCGGTACGCGGCCGGCAGGTGCTGGTGTGTGTCGGCCACGACCTGGACAGGCTGTATCCGGTCACCGCCGAGGAGAACGAGGTCCTGCGCTGCCGGCTGCAGATGGCACTGGTCGCCGCGCCCGCGGGTTACCGGCAGGATGCCGCGGTGCTGACCGGCACGTCGATGCTGCGCTACGCCGGACTGGCCGGGTTGCCGTCGGCCCCGTCGGTGCGGGCCGAGCTGGAACAGACCCGCCCGGAACTGTTGGAGCTGGGCGCCAACATGATGTTCACCCGTCGCCCCGACGGCACCCTGCTGGTCGGCGATTCGCACCATTACGGCACCGCCGCCGACCCGTTCCTCGACGAACAGGTCACCGGGCATCTGCTCGACGGGGTGGCCCGCATCCTCGGTGTGCCGAACCTGCAGGTGTTGCAGCGGTGGCAGGGTGTCTACGCCTCCAGCGGCCGCACCGATGTCCTGCGCGCCCGGCACGAAGCGAACGTCGGCTCGGTGACGGTCACCACCGGGCTGGGCATGACGCTGGCCTTCGGGCTGGCGGCCGAGACCCTCGACGCGCTGTAGCCATCAGCCCTTTTCGGGTTCGGCCGGATCGTCGAGGAACTGCGCCTCGGCCGTCTCCGGCTCCAACGCGACACTTCGTGATCCCACCGCACCGGACCGCGATGTCCTCGGCGCGGTCGGGCGCAACTGCACCACCCGTCCCACGGCGCGGCGTAACCCGGGCGGCCCGTCGATCCGGACCATGTCACCGACCCGGCCGGCCCGGTAGCGCAGCGGTGATCCGAACAGCTCACCCATCACCACACCGCAACCGATCGCCAGGGCCACGGCCACCGCGGACAGCAGTTGGGCGATGCCTTCAAGGAACTGTGCGTCGACGGCGAGGAAGTAGACGCTGCGGAAGACCGCGAGCCCGGGCAGCAGCGGGGTGATGCCTGCGGTGGCGGTCACCAGTGCCGGGGCCTGCCGGCGGATCGAAATGAGGGTGGCGAGCAGGCCGACCACGACCGCCGCGATCCCGGTGGCGAACACCTGCCCGAACTGGGCGTGCCCCAGCCCGATCATCACCAGCTGGGCGACCGCCGCGGCGAAGCCGGCCGGCACCACCGACCGCAGCGGGGCGTAGCAGGCCAAGGTGAGGCACACCCCGGCCAGCGCCGCACCGAATACGGCGATGAAGATCGGCAGCGGCGCGCTGGGCAGCACGAAGGACTGGGTGGCATCGACGTGCAGCTCGATGGTGATCCCGGCAACCGTCGCCAACTGCAGTGCGGCCACGATGCCGACGACGATCCCGGCGGTCAGGAAGAACACGTCGCCGAGCCGGCCCGTCGCGGTGATCATGTGCCCGGTCAGCGCGTCCTGCACCGAGCCGACCAGTGTCATACCCGACAGCAGCATCACGATCCCGGTGGCCACCAGCGCAGTCGGGTTCTGGTCCGCCCATCGATAGGCGGCGACGGCCACCAGGGTGGCGATACCGGCACCGACGGCGTGCTGGAAGAAGAACGGGGTGCCGATGCGGTTGAGCAGTCGGCCGGCTCGGTCGATCACCGCGGAGGTGACGAAGGCCAGTAGACAGATGATCCAGGTGCCGCCCAGCAGCATCGCGATACCGAGGGCGAAACCCGCCCAGAACACCGTGGCCATCCACCGCGGGTACGGGTGCGGGCGTTCGCTGAGTTCGTCCATGGCCTCGTGGGCCTGCTCGACGGTGACACCACCGGAGGTGATCCGGCGGACCAGCCGGTCGAGTTCGGCCAGCCGGGTGTAGTCGGTGGCCCGGTTGCGGACCGAGCGCACGATGGTCAGCGGCGGGCTGTCGGCGGTCGGCAGCGCGGACACGATGATGGTGGAGAAGGTGATGTCGACGACGCAGTCGGTCAGCTGGTAGGCCTGCGCGACGTCCTGGGCGGTCGCCACGATATCGGCGGTGCCCGATCCGGAGGACAGCATCACCTCCGCGAGCCGGATGGTCAGGTCGAGCACCTTACGGGTGTGCGCATCCCCGACGTTGGCGGTGCCCCGGCGTCGCTGACCGGCGATCGGCGCCGGGTCGCGGCGGCCGCGTAGCGCACCGCGCAGCCCACGACGGGCGCGGGCCGTGTCGGTCGCGCCGGTCTTGTCGTCGGGGTATTCGGGAGCCATCGCCGCCACCATACTGACGCCAGGAAACATTGCCGAAACACCCCGGCGGCTATCCGGTGGTCAGGCCCAACCCCGGGTAGATCTGGTCCAGCACGGCCGGCAGCATCGCGTTCGCGGTGGTCCGGCCGTCCGGTGCCACCGTGAGGTTGGTCCAGATGACCAGCGTGACAGCGTTTTCCGGGTCATGGCCCATGAACGAATTGAAACCGGGCAATTCGCCGCCGTGGTAGAACATCGCCGCGTCCGGGCCGAACCGCTGATGGGCGATGCCGTAGCCGTACTGCTGGCCCTCGGGGTGGGCCGGGTCCTCCGGTTGCAGACCGGCCACCCACTGCCGGTGCGTCTCGGCGTCGAACACCGTCCCGGTGACCAAGGCCTCGATCCAGGTCGCCAGGTCGGCGGCGGTGGAGATCGCGCCGCCGGCAGCGATCGCATACGACGGGTTCTGGTGGGTGTAGTCGACGGGCGCCAGGGTGCCGGCCCGTGCGGCGTCGGCCATCTCGGCCGGATAGGGGTCATCGCGTAGCGCGTAGGCGGTGCCGCCGTACATGTAGCCATGCGCGTACGGAGCGGCGATCGTGGTGTCGTCGGGGCCGGGCAGCGAGGTCGCCGCCAGCCCCAGCGGGGCGAACAGTCGGCCGCGGAACTGCTCGGCAAGTGGTCGGCCACCCACCTGCTCGGCGACCAGTCCCAGCAGTGCGTAGTTGGTGTTGCTGTACTGGTAGTCCGACCCCGGCGGGAACTGCGACGGGTGCCGGTAGGCGATGGCCAGCACGTCGGCCGGGGTGTAGCGGCGCGCCGGATCGCGGTCCAGTTCCTCGGCCAGCGCGGGGTCGTCGGTGTAGCCGTACAGGCCGCTGCGCATCGCCAAAAGGTCTGCGATGGTGATGTTCTCACCATCCGGCACACCGTCGACGTAGCGGCTCACCGGATCGCCCAACGCCAGGCGGCCGTCCTGCACCAAGAGCATCGTCAGCGCGGCGGTCATCGTCTTGGTGTTGGAGGCGATGCGGAATCGGGTGACGGGTGTCGGTGTTAGCGATTCACCGCGCACCGTGGTGCCGACCGCCGTCTCGATGGTGCCGGCCGGGGTGCGCACCAACACCATCGCGCCGGGCACCAGCATCTCGGCCGCGGCCTCGGCCACCACCTGACGCAGGGCCGACGGGTCTATCACGCCGACGGTGGGTGGCTGCGCCTCGGCGGTGTATCCGGCGGTCGACAGCACCGCACATACCGCGGCGATCGCCATGCCTCGTAATGCCCACATCCGCACCACCGCCCCGGGTCAATCGTGAGCCTAGACCCGGGCTCGCCTCAGCGTCGCCAGAACAGATGGTGGGTGACCCCGCTCTGGCTGGGGACGATATCGAGGTGGTACCGGTCGAGGAGATCCTGCGGCCCGTTCCACAACCGTTCGCCATCGCCGAGATCCACCGGGGCGACGGCCACATGCAGGGTGTCCACCAGGTCGGCCGCCAGAAAATCGACCACGGTCTGGACGCCGCCGCCGAGCCGGACATCCTTGCCCGCTGCCGCCGCCCGCGCCTGCTCCAGTGCCACCGCCGGTTCGGCATCGATGAAATGGAAGGTGGTGTCCGACAGCGTGAACGACGGACGCGGATGGTGGGTCAGGACGAACACCGGGGTGTGGAACGGGGGCTCGTCACCCCACCAGCCCTGCCATTCGTGGTCGGTCCAGGGTCCGCGCTGCGGGCCGAACTTGTTGCGGCCCATGATCTCGGCCCCGATGTTGCGGGCGAAGTCCCTGGTGAAATAGTCGTCCAGGCCGAGGCTGCCGCCCGGATCGGTGCGGTTGGGCCAGTGCGCCGTCGCACCCGCCCAGGCGAACAGCTGTGCGGGATCGGCGTGACCGAACGGCCGGTCCAGACTCTGTCCGCGGCCGGTTCCGAAACCGTCCCGCGACACCATGAAATTCTGCACCCGCAGTAGCTGGGACATCTGTCTCCGATCAACCGGTCACCGATACTCCGATCAGACCACCGTCGACGCGGAAACTCATCGCGCATCCCGCCAGAACGCACGAAACCCGCCACGCCGGAGAGCGGCGTGGCGGGGTGTCGACCGGGACTGTCTAGATCGGGGTGACGGCGACAGCCTGGGGGCCCTTGGCGCCCTGCGTGACGTCGAACTTCACCCGCTGGTTCTCCTCCAGGTTGCGGAATCCGCTGGACTGGATCTCGGAGTAGTGCACGAACACATCTGCCGCGCCGCCGTCAGGAGCGATGAAGCCGAAGCCCTTTTCGCTGTTGAACCACTTGACGGTTCCTTCTGCCATGCTCTTACTTCTTTCTTCTTTTCGAAAATGGATGCGTCATGCAGCCACGTTGGGGAGCCGACCATTGTCGGCCGATTCGGGGAGGGAGTTGGGGGCGTCCGGGTCCAGACACATCGGACATGCATTCACAGGTATGCCGCGAACCTTACCTGGCTGGAGTGCCGCACCCTAATCGGCGATCGCGGCGGCGAGTTGTTCGACCGTCTGCAGCCAGCCGCTGTCGTAACTCTCGGACTCGTTCGCCGGCAGCAACGAGTGCTCGACCGACATCAGCGTTTCGTCATCACCGAGGGGCTCGAAGCTGACCGCGACGATGCTGACCCGGGTGGGATCTTCCCAATCGGAACTGGTCCAGGTGAACCGCAGCCGCCGCGGCCGGTCGATCTCCAGGAACTGCCCCGAGATCAGCACGGCGGCACCGGAGTCGTCGAGGTCGAGACGCAGCGCACCACCGATGCGCGGGTCGACGCTGACCGCTACGCAGTACACCGGTCGTGGACACATCCAGTCCCGCAACGCCTCCGGGTCGAGCCACTCGTCGAACACCGCGTCGGGCCCTGCGGGCATGATCCGCTGCACGCGGACGGTGGCGGTCTCGGTCATCGGGTGGCGGACTTCCGACGCAGCCGGGCGGCCAGCGCATCGGCCCGCGACGACCAGAACTCGGACTGCTGATCCATCCAACGCGCGGCCGCGGTCAGCCCGTCGGGCTCCAGAGACAACCAGTGCTCGCGTCCGCGCACCTCGCGGCGGACCAGACCTGCGGACTCCAGTACGCCGATGTGTCGGGAGACGCCGGCGAAAGTCATCGGCAGCGGCGCGGCCAGATCGGTGATCCGGGCGTCGCCGTCACGTAACGACTCCAGCAACCGCCGCCGGGTCGGGTCGGCAAGCGCCGCATAGACCCGGTCCAACACCTGATCTTCAACCATGTTGTTGACCTTAGCCGGTGCGGTGTGTTGTGCTCGAGCGGTAATCATTAAACGCATCAGTTGAATATTTGGGAGCCCAAGATGCATAAGCCACCGGTCGTCGACGCTGCGGCATGGACCGCGGCGCGCGACGAACTCCTGGTCAAGGAAAAGGAACTCACCAAGGCACGCGATGCCATGGCCGCGATGCGCCGGCGGATGCCGTGGACCGCGGTGCAGCAGTCCTACGAGTTCGACGGGCCCGACGATCGGGTCACCCTGGCCGACCTGTTCATGGGGCGGCGCCAACTGATCGTCTACCGCGCCTTCCTGGATCCCGACGTAGCGGGCTGGCCCGAACACGGTTGTGTCGGATGCTCGTTGATGGCCGATCACATCGGCAACCTCGGCCACCTCAACGCCCGGGACACCACCCTGGTCTACGTCTCGCGCGGCGAGCAGGCCGATATCGAGCGCATCAAGGCGCGGATGGGTTGGAGTCATCCGTGGTACACGATCGCCCCCGACAGCACCTTCGACGTCGACTTCGACGTCGACCAATGGCACGGCACCAATGCCTTCATCGCCGACGGTGACGACATCTACCGCACCTACTTCATCGACAACCGCGGCGACGAGGTGTTCGTCAATACGTTCGCCCTGCTGGATATGACCGCGCTCGGCCGCCAGGAAAACTGGGAGGACTCCCCCGAGGGTTATCCCCAGTCACCGCCCTATGAATGGTGGCGCTGGAACGACGCCTACGAACGACCCGCCGACGGCTGCGGGTCGTGTTCCGGCTGAGGCATCGGCGATGATCGCTCAGGTGAACTCTCCCCTGACGATCCCCGCTCTGCTGGCCCACCGGGTGCACTACAGCGGCCCGGACGACTATCTGGTCACCCCGTCCGGGCGGTTGTCCTACCAGCAGGCCGATGAGCATTCGGCCGTTCTCGCACGCCGGTTTCTCGGTGCCGGCGTCGGCAAGGGCACCCGCGTCGGGCTGTTCGTCCCGAACGGCGTGGAGTGGATCCAGTGGTGGTTGGCCTTGTCCCGGATCGGGGCCGTCGTGGTGCCGTTGAGCACACTCTATGCACCGGTCGAGGTGGCAAAGGTGTTGCGACTGGCCGATATCGGCGTGCTGATCGCGCCGCCGCGGGTGCTCACGATCGATGTCGAGGAACTGTTCGAGACGGCGCTACCCGGACTCGGCGGGCAGGACCGGTCCGCGATCGCGTTGCCGGCCGCACCGTATCTGCGACGCATCGTGCTCACCGGGGATACCGAGCGGCCGTGGGCGACGTCGCTCGACGAGCTGCCGGCCGCCGTGCCGGTCGAGGTGCTGGCTGCCGTCGAGGCCGAGGTGTCCCCCGCCGACCTGGCGATCATGGTGCACACCTCCGGATCCACCGCCGATCCCAAGGGTGTGCTGCACACCCATGGCACGCTGGTGCGGCAGACCTCGGGCTGGCCCGACGCGATCCGCGCCGTCACGCGGGGCGAGCGAAGCGACGGGGAATGTTCCGGGGTACCGGACCGGCCGCGGATCCTGTGCGCCATGCCGTTCTTCTGGATCGGCGGACTCCTGGCCGCGATGGGCGCGTTGCACGAGTCGATCACGCTGTTGGTGCTGCCCCGCCTGGAGCCCGCGACCGCGCTGGATCTGGTCGAGGCCGAACGCGCCACCGGACTGGTGGGCTGGCCGGCCTTCACCCAGCGACTGCGTGAACATCCGAGCTTCACCGAGCGCGACCTGAGCAGCGCCCCGACGCTGCGTGACGGCCCCCTCGACATCGCCATGACAAATGTTCCCGACGGATTCCCGGTGCACCGCACCATGTCCGAGACCGCCGGCGGGTTCGTGTGCACCGAGATGGCGATCGTCGACGAGGACGGTGCTCCGGTCGGCGAGGGTGCCGTCGGCGAGCTGTGGGTCCGCGGTGTCGGGGTGATGGCGGGCTACAACAAGCGCGAGCGGGCCGAGATCTTCGACGCCGACGGCTGGTATCACACCGGTGACCGGGTGTACCGCCGCGGGGTCGAGCACCCCGAGCGTGGCGAGGAGGTCTGTGCGGTCATCGTGCCGGCGGGTCAGTCGGTGAAGGTGGCCGGCCTGCGCGAGCAGACCCGGGCGCAGTTGTCGGCGTACAAGGTCCCGACCCGCTGGGTGCTCGCCGACGCTACTGACATCCCGACGCTGCCCAGCGGGAAGTTCGATCGAAAAGGGTTGCTGGCCAGGGTCGTCGACGGGTCGCTGGCGACGCTGTGATCAGTCGAGCAGAGCCCGGAATCCGCCCGCCGGGCGGGTGGCCGCGCCCGCCGCGTGCACCCGGGCGGCCAGCCCGGCATCCGAGGTCACCACGGTGATCGCGGCCGGATCCTCGGCGGCGGTCACCAGCGCGACGATTTCGTCGTCGGCGGAGTCCGGTGCGGCGGCCGGCGCACTGACGACGGTGATACTCGCCGAGGCGATCGGCAGCGGTTTCTCCAGCACCACGGTCACCTCGGCGCCCTCGGTGTCTGCCCAGCGTTCCAGTCGGTCGACCAGGGTTCGGATCGCACCGGTGCGGTCGCGCCACCATCCGTCGGGCCGGGAGCCGATCACGTTCATGGCATCGACGATGTAGCGCACCCCGGGAACGGTACGTGGCAGCATCGCAGGGGTGCACACAGCCGACAGTCATGACCTGATCCGAGTCACCGGGGCACGGGAGAACAATCTCAAGAACGTCGACATCGAACTGCCCAAGCGCAGGCTCACGGTGTTCACCGGGGTGTCCGGCTCGGGCAAGAGTTCGCTGGTGTTCGACACCATCGCCGCCGAATCCCAGCGCCTGATCAACGAGACGTACTCCGCGTTCGTGCAGGGCTTCATGCCGAACCTGGCCCGCCCCGAGGTTGATGTCCTGGAGGGCCTGACCACCGCGATCATCGTGGACCAGCAGCGGATGGGTGCCGACCCGCGCTCCACCGTGGGCACCGCCACCGACACCGGCGCGATGCTGCGAATCCTGTTCAGCCGCTTGGGCGAACCGCATATCGGCTCACCGCAGGCGTTTTCGTTCAACGTCGCCTCGATCAGCGGGGCCGGTGCGGTGACCTTCGACAAGGGCGGCCGCACGGTCAAGGAACGGCGTGATTTCAACATCGTCGGCGGTATGTGCCCGCGTTGCGAAGGCCGCGGTGCGGTCAACGATATCGATCTGACCGCCCTGTACGACGACACCAAATCGCTGAACGAGGGTGCACTGACGATCCCGGGTTTCAGCATGGAGGGCTGGTACGGGCGGATCTTCAACGGGTGCGGCTTCTTCGACCCGGACAAGCCGATCAACACGTTCACCAAGAAGGAACTGGACGCCCTGCTGCACAAGGAGGCGACCAAACTGAAGATCGACGGGGTGAACCTCACCTACCTGGGGTTGATCCCGCAGATCCAGAAGTCCTATCTGTCCAAGGATGTCGAGGCCATGCAGCCGCACGTCCGGGCCTTCGTCGAGCGTGCCGTGACGTTCACGACCTGCCCGGAGTGCGCCGGCACCCGGCTATCCGAGACGGCGCGGTCGGTGACGATCGACGGCACGGGCATCGCCGAGCTGTGCGCCATGCAGATCAGCGATCTGGCCACCTGGATCGCCGATCTGGCGGGTAAGCCGGCGGCGAAATCGGTGGCACCGCTGCTGGTCGCCCTCGGCGAGACCCTGGACTCGTTCGTCGAGATCGGGTTGGGCTACCTGTCGCTGGAACGTCCGGCGGGCACGCTGTCGGGCGGAGAAGCGCAGCGTGTCAAGATGATCCGCCATCTGGGGTCGGCGTTGACCGATGTGACCTACGTGTTCGACGAGCCCACCATCGGGTTGCACCCGCACGATATCGCCCGGATGAACGATCTGCTGTTGCAGTTGCGCGACAAGGGCAACACCGTCCTGGTGGTCGAGCACAAACCGGAGACCATCGCGATCGCCGACCACATCGTCGACCTCGGACCGGGCGCGGGCACCGCCGGCGGCGAGGTGGTGTTCGAGGGCACCGTCGCCGGTCTGCGCAAGAGCAAGACCGTCACTGGACGACACCTCGACGACCGCGCCGCGTTGAAGGACTCCGTGCGAAAGTCGAACGGAGCCCTGAAGATTCGCGGGGCGGGCACCCACAACCTGCAGGATGTGGACGTCGACATCCCGCTCGGCGTGCTGGTGGTCATCACCGGGGTCGCCGGGTCGGGCAAGAGCTCGTTGATCGACGGGTCGGTGGCCGGTCGCGACGGGGTGGTGTCGGTGGACCAGACCGCGATCCGCGGGTCGCGGCGCAGCAACCCGGCCACCTACACCGGGCTGCTGGAGCCCATCCGCAAGGCGTTCGCGAAGGCCAACGGTGTCAAACCGGCGTTGTTCAGTTCCAACTCCGAGGGCGCCTGCCCGGCCTGCAACGGCGCCGGGATCATCTACACCGAACTCGGCGTGATGGCCACCGTGGAGTCGACCTGCGAGGAATGCGAGGGCCGCCGTTTCCAGGCCGCGGTGCTCGAATACACCCTGGGCGGAAGCAATATCGCCGAAGTACTGGCCATGCCGGTCGCGGCGGCCGTCGAGCATTTCGGCACCGGGGAGTCCAAGGTCCCCGCCGCGCAGAAGATCCTCGGCCACCTGGCCGATGTCGGGCTGAGCTACCTGACGCTGGGCCAGCCGCTGACCACACTGTCCGGTGGTGAGCGGCAACGGCTCAAACTGGCGGCCCGGCTGTCCGACAAGGCCGCCGACGCCGGGACCTTGTTCATCCTGGACGAGCCGACGACGGGTCTGCACCTGGCCGATGTGGAGCAGTTGCTGGGCCTACTGGACCGACTGGTCGATGCGGGCCGATCGGTCGTCGTGATCGAGCACCATCAGGCGGTGATGGCACATGCCGACTGGATCATCGATCTGGGGCCCGGCGCGGGGCATGACGGCGGTCGCATCGTCTTCGAGGGCACCCCGCGTGATCTGGTCGCCGCCGCGGACACCGTGACCGGCAGGCATCTGGCGGGCTACACCGGCAATTTGAGAACTTGACACCTGTCAAGTAGGGTGGCGGCATGCTTGCCCAGGACGTCCTGACCACCGTGCCGACCACCACTGCCGCCGCGTTGGACGTGTTCGACGCGGCCCCCGCCGTGGAGCCGGAGTTCATGTTCGGTACCTGGCAGGGCGCCGAATTGCCGACCGCGCACCCGATGGACGGGTTGCTGGAGACCAGCGGGTGGTGGGGCAAACAGTTCGTCGACGCCGAGACGGTGCATCCGCTGCTGTTCCCGAAAGACGGCGGCACCGCGCTGTGGGCCCTGAACCCGGTACTGGCCTTCGGCGGGCTGGGGCTGGCCACCAAGGTGCCCGCGGTGCGCAATTTCTCGTTCGTGCAACCCATTTCGGCGTTGCGACCGGCGCTGCGCACCAAGTCGGCGAAGGCACGGCTGCGCACCACCCGGTACCGCGGCGTGGACAGCGCCACCATGATCTACGACAACCTGCCGATCAACGATGTCTTCCGCCAGATCGACGAGGAGACCGTGATCGGTGCCATGGACTACCGCGGGGCGAAGCGGCCGTACTTCTTCGTGCTGCGACGCAACAACTCGCTGCCCGTGGAGTAGTTCGCCGCTACTTGGTGGCCACCACGAAATAGCCGCGCGGCACCCCGGGAACCTCCAGCGGGACCGCCGCGGTGTTCCAGCGTCCCCACGCGTTGCCCGGCTCCGCGATATCGGTGACCACGGCCGACCAGCCGTGCCGCCCGGCGAGGTCACCCGGATCATCGGTGCCGAACAGCCACGGTGAACCCTGATCCGCCATCGCCGTCACAACGGGGGCCATGAATGGCGACTCCAGCAGAACCTTGCCCACCACCTCGTAAAGCAACGATGATCCGGCCGCCGAGAGCCGGTCGACGTGATCGAACAACCGGCGCACCGCCGCCTCGTCGAGATACTGCAGCAGCCCCTCCATCAGCCACACCGTGGGCATGTGCGCGTCGAAACCGGCCGCCGTCAAGGCCTCCGGCCAATCACCAGCCAGGTCCACACCGATGCCGACCCGTCGGCACCGCGGGCTCACCCCGTCGAGGAGCTCGGATTTGGCGGCCAGCACCGATTTCTGGTCGAGCTCGTAGACAACGGTGTCCGCCGGCCAGTCCAACCGGTAGGCCCGCGCGTCCATGCCCGCGGCGACCAGGACCACCTGCCGCGCCGACGTGGCGGCATGTGCCAGCGCCTCGTCCCAGAACCGGGTCCGCACCACGATCTGCACGACGGACTGCTCACCGGAGGCGGCCAACGACTCCTCCAGCGCGCGCCGACCGGTCTCGCCGGCCAGTCGCGCCGCGAAAGGATCCTCGAACAGCGCATCCGGGCGGGCCGACTCGCGGGCTCGGATCGCGGCGACCAGCAGGGCCGTGCGTGCGACGCCGTCGAGGGCCGGTTGCGCGCTCACCGCTCCCGCGCCCGCCACTCGGTGATCTTGCGGCCCAGGTTGTCTGCCGCCGTCGTCGCAGCCTGACCGACACCGTCGACCAGCCCGCCCAGACCGTCGCGGATCCCACGGATCAACGGATCGTCGGACTGATCGAATCCGTCCTTGTACTGCCGCGCAGCGGCACTGACATCCTCGGTCCAGCCGACCCTGTCGTCCTCGGAGCGGCGCGGATAGTTGCCGGCCAGAATGGCCCCGTACTCCCCGCTGTCCACCCAGTCGGTCAAAGCAGCCGCCCGCAGCACCGAGAACGGGTGCGTCTGCATCTCCAGGTTGAGCAGCTTGAGCACCCCGTCACGCAGGTCCCCGGACCGCTCGTACTCGCGGGCCTGCGCCAGAAACGCCTGCGAGTCGAGTTTGTCCAACCGGGCGCCACCGGCGAGCTTCATCTCCACCCGGATCGCCGCATCGAAATCCTGGGCGCACAGCAGGCCGGCACGATCACCCGAAAGTTCGGATTTGCGTTGCCATTCCATCAGCGCCGCGACGATCGCCCGCAGTGCCCAACCGCCCACCGGGATGACCCCGAAGGACTGGGCCAACCGCGTGAGGTGCATCAGCATCGTGCGGTACACCGCGTGACCGCTCAGGGCGTGGCCGAGTTCGTGGCCGACGACGACCCGCATTTCGTCATGTGTCAGCAGGTCGTAGAGCGCCGAGGTGACGACGATGAACGGTGTGTCCATCCCGATGCAGTAGGCGTTGACCTTCGGGTCCTGGGTCACGAACATCTCGGGCCGCACCGGCGCATCCAGCACCTGGACACACTCGTCGAGTAGGGCGTCCAGATCGGCGAACTGGCGTGGTCCGACCCGCGCCGAACTGGCCAGGTACAGCAACCGGTGCTGGCGTTCGCGCAGTATTCCGGAGATCAGCTTGAGCACCTGATCGAAGCCCCGCAGCCGGCGCAACGCCGTCAGGGCCGTCCGGTCGGCGGGATGCTCCCAGGCACGCGAACTGATATCCGGGAACTCGATACGGGTCGTGGCAGGTGTCTGCTCCACCCGAGTCACCTCCTCGTCAAAGGGTGACTCCAGCCTACGAGGCGACTCAGGCGATGATGCGCACCAGATACGGCGTCATGCTCGCCGTGCGCACCGGTGACACCGCCACACCCTTGTCGCCGGTCTCCAGCATCTGGCCGTTGCCGACGAACAGCGCCACGCTCTGGGTGCCCTCGGGGCCGAAGAAGATCAGGTCGCCGGGCAGCGCCTGGGCCGGCAGGACCTTCTGGCCGACCTTGTACATCTCGCCGGAGGATCGCGGCAGTTTAACGCCGACCCCGGCGAAGGCGTAGACGATGATGCCCGAGGCATCGAAGCCGACCACATTGGCCGCCGGGTCCGGCACGGTGGGCAGCGCGGGCACGGTCGGCACCGCCGCGGCGGGCGGCGCCAGGCCCGGGAAGTTCAGGCCGGGGACGCCGCCGGTCAGCGGGGCGGCCACCGGGTCGGTCAACGGGTCAGCCGGCGGAGTCTCGCGGACCACCCCGCGGGTGGGTCCGTTGGCGTCGCCGCCCCCGTAGGTGAACGGCACCCCGACCTGCGACACCGCCCGCTTGATGACGTAGTCGACCGCCTGCTGATTGCGGGCCGGCCGAGCGTTGAACGTGTCCGCGGAAGCAACACCCGGGCTCACCACGAGCACGACCAGGCCGAGCACCAGGGCAACGAAGCTTCTCATCGGGACGTCAACTCTTTCTGCGGGCGACTACTGCACGAACGTCGAATTGACGCTCGCCACAAGTATTTCTACCCACATCAACGCTCATTTCCCAATCCAGCTGCGGCACAACAGCAATGAGATACGGATCCGTAACCCAACGGTGACCCTGGAGACTGTTCGTGACCGTGTCGAGGCCGTCTCGAGGCCGAAAAAGCAAGCGGGGCCGGGGGGGATCACCCCCCCCGCCCCGCTGGGAATGTTCGGGTTACTGCAGCGCGGCCAGCGCGGCGTCGTAGTCGGGCTCCTGGGCGATCTCGGGAACCAGCTCGGTGTAGGCGACCTTGCCGTCGGCACCCACGACCACCACGGCACGACCCAGCAGGCCGGCGAACGGGCCGTCGACGAGAGTGATGCCGTAGTCCTCGCCGAAGCTGTCACGGAACGCCGACGCGGTCACGACGTTCTCGAGACCTTCGGCGCCGCAGAACCGCTTCTGCGCGAACGGCAGATCCTTGGACACATTGAGCACTGCGGCGCCGGTCGCGGCGGCACGCTCGTTGAAGGTCCGCACGCTGGTGGCACACACCGGGGTGTCCACCGACGGGAAGATGTTGATCAGGAGCGGCTTCCCGTTGTACTGGTCACTGCCGAGCGCAGCCAGGTCGGTGCCGGTCAGGCTGAACGACGGAGCAGACGCGCCGACAGCGGGCAGGTCACCGACGGTGTTGATGGGGTTTCCCTTGATCGTTATCTGTGCCATGGGACAAGTCTGTCACAGGGGCCGATGCGCGTCCGTGGCAGCATCGAGACGTGATCGTCCTGCCCGACGGGGTCGCCGCGATGGGCGCCCGCGGACCCGTATGGCAACGCTGGATCGAGGCCCTCCCGAAGCTGACCGATGCCATGGTGGCGGACTGGAGCCTGACCGTCGACGGCGCTCCGCTGCACGGATTCTGTTCGATCGTGCTGCCGGTGCGCACCGCCGAGCGGGTGCCGGCGATGTTGAAGATCGCCTTCCCCGACGACGAGTCCGAACACGAGCATCTGGCACTGCGTCGCTGGGACGGGGCGGGCACCGTACGTCTGCTGCGAGCCGAGCCGCACCGCCGGGCGCTGCTGCTGGAGCGCCTGCAGCAGCGCAACCTCAACCACGTCTGGGATATCGAGGCCTGTGAGATCGTGGCCGGCCTCTACGGGCGCATTCACGTCCCGGCCATGCCACGGCTACGACCGCTGGTCGGGTTCATCGAGAAATGGAACGCCGACCTGGCCGCGTTACCGCGCAGCGCGGCGCTCCCGCACCGCCTGGTGGAGCAGGCGCTCGGCCTGGGTGCTGATCTGGTGGCCGACCCGGCCAGCCGCGGCACCCTGATCCACGGCGACCTGCATTACGAGAATGTGCTGGCCGCCGAGCGGGAGCCGTGGCTGGTGATCGACCCCAAACCGATGGACGGGGACCCGCACTACGAGATCGCGCCGATGCTGTTCGACCGGTTCGACGAGCTGGCCGGCTATGTCCGCGAGGGGGTGCGCCGCCGGTTCTACACGCTGGTCGACGCCGCCGGCCTGGATGCCGACCGGGCACGCGCCTGGGTGATCGTGCGGATGATGCACGACGCGATGTGGGAGCTCACCGAAAATGAGGTCCCCGATACCCGGTATCTGACCACCTGCGTGGCGATCGCCAAGGCCGTCCAGGATTAGACGCTGACCGGAAGGGACAGCATGCCGCGCAACGTGACGTTCGGTTTGTACTGCGGTTCGCCGGCCAGTTCGGCGTTCGGGAATCGGGCGGTCACCGCGGAGAGCGCGATGGACGCCTCCAGCCGGACCAGCGGTGCGCCGAGGCAGAAATGCGCGCCGTGGCCGAAGCCCAGGTGCCGGATGACCCGGCGGTCCGGGTCGAACACATCCGGATTCTCGTTGGCCGCCGGATCGCGATGTGCGGCGGCCAACAGCACGATCATGGTGTCGCCCTTGGGGATCCGGGTCTCCCCCAGCGTGATGTCCTCGGCGGCTACCCTCCCCAGCAGCTGCGCCGCCGGATCGAAGCGCAGTGTCTCCTCGATGACCCGCAGCGCGCGGTTCGGGTCCGCACCCAGGGCGGCCCACTGCTTCTTGTCGCGCAACATCGCCAGCACCGCGGTCGCCATCATGCTCACCGTGGATTCATGCCCGGCGATCAGCAGCAGATTGCAGGTCGAGATGATCTCGTCCTCGGTCAGCTGATCCCCGGATTCCTCGACGGCGATGAGCGCCGAGATCAGGTCGTCGCCGGGGTTGCGGCGGCGGCTGGCGATCAGGTCGCGGAAGTAGGTGCGCAGCCATTTCCCGGCCTCGATGCGGTCGGTGAACCCCTCGGGCACCTCGCCGGTGGCGCTCAGGAACGGGTCGACCGTCTGCGCCAGCAGCGTGGAGGCAATGCCGAACTTCGGTTCGTCCTCGACCGGCACACCCAGCAGTCGGCAGATCACCGCGACGGCGATCGGATAGGCCAGACCGGAGACGGCGTCGAACTCGCCGCGCTCCTGCGCGGTGTCCAGCAAACTGTCGACGGTGGCCACGATCTCGCCGCGGAGTTCGTTGATGACCCGCGGCGCGAACGCCTTGGCCACCAGCTTGCGCAGCCGGGTGTGGTCGGGCGGATCCAGGAACAGAAAGGCCGGGGTGCGCCGCTTGTCGACCAGGCCGGCCAGCCCGAACGGTCGCGGCTGCTCCCCCGCGGCGATCTGGCGCTGGGCGATCGCCGACTTCATCCGGTCACTCGCCGATGCCGGATGACGCAGCGCCCCATAGCAGTCGTCAAACGATGTCAGCACCGTCAGGCTGATCTCCGGCAGGTGCAACGGACCGTATTCGCGCAGTTCGCGGTAGACCGGGTAGGGGTCGACCCGGTTTGCCGGAGACAGCGCCCGGCCGAGCAGAACCTGCGGTGTGGACACGGAGGTCATACGTTCATTGTGCAATTGCGGTCCGCAGCCGTCTCCGCCACCACCGAATTCGGTCCGGATCTGTCTGTGTGTACCGATCCAGGAGTTCGCTGGACGGCGCCGCCGACATCGGTGCAACCGGCAATGTCCCGTCCGTCGGGACCAGCGTCCGCGACGCTCCCACCAGGTCGGCCGCCAGCGCGCTGCCGGCGGCCAACGCGCAGGCATACCGCAGCTCGGGAAGGGCACCGGCCAGCGCGACACCGACTGCGGCGCCCACGCTGGTCTGGGTTCCGGAGGTGACCACACACGGCAGCCCGACCTTCTCCGCGACGCGCAGCGCACGGCGGGCGCCGCCGAGCACCCCGCAGTGCAGGATGGCGATATCGGCGGCGGCCGACAGGTCAGCGCCCGGCCTCGCATCGACCGCGATGGGCACGGCAACGGCCCTGCGGACGGCGGCCATCTGATCGAGATCCCGGCACGGGTTCGCGACGAACTCCAGGCCCCCCGCGGCACGGTCCAGCGCCGCGATCGCCTCGATCGCCGTCTCGGGCGCCCACGACCCTCGTGCGTCGATGCGGATGGCACCGTCCGGGCCGAGGGCGGCGCGGACGGCTTCGATGCGGGCGATGTCCTCTGTGATCGGCACGCCACCCACCCGGACCGCCGCCGTGTGGCATCCCGATTGCGTCGTCGCGTCGTGTGCGGTCTGCGGGCCGGCGGCGGTGACCTCCACGACGACCGGGACGCGGCCGCGGACCGCATCGGGCCAGCCGACAGTGCCGGCCTCGGTGGCCGCGGTGAGCCACCGGCCGAGTTCGCCGTCGGGGCATTCCGGTGGCGGGCTGAATTCGCCCCAGCCCTGCGGGCCCTCGAGCAGGATCCCCTCGTGTACACCGCCACCGCGCAGCGGAACGGCGAACACCGGGGCGGTGTCCAGATCGATCATGGTCTGCACAAGCAGTGGACGCTAGCCGACCTCGCCACGAAACGTGTACAACGGCACCAGCATTTCCGCGGCGGTCAGCGAACCGTGATGGCCGATCAGGTTGGACTGCAGTGGTTCGGCGGCCGAGCGAATCACCGACCGCTCGGTGTTGGCCACCACGACGATATCGCCGATCCGCGACGCGGCGGTGTCCCTGATGACCGGGCCGAACCAGCCCGCCGCGGTGACGTCGTCGCGGGTCTGCACCGTGAAGTCCGGGCCGAGCGCCTCGCGCCAGGCGGCCGCCACCTCCGCGGTCGCCCCGGGTTCGACGTACACGTGCCGGGCACGCGGCTCACCGCCCACGGTGCGCACGCCGGCCTGTAGATCCGGTGTGGTGTCGAAGTCCACCGGATCGGCGACCTGCACCATGCCGTGGTCGGCGGTGACGATCAGCGCGGCGCCGGCCGGCAGCCGTTCGGCGATCAGCCGGACCGCCAGGTCGATCTGCTGCAGTTCCAGCGCCCACGACTCCGAATTCGGGCCCCGCACATGCCCGGTCATGTCCAGGTCACCGTGATAGGCGTAGACCAGCGTCCGGTCCCCGGCTGCCAGCGCGGTCAGCACCCCGTCCACCAGGTCCCCGGTCGAGAAGCTGGGCCGGAACTCGCCCCCGCGCAGCGCCGCCCGGGTCAGCCCCGAGCCGGCCTGATACATCGGCGCCACCTGCGTCACGACGACACCGTCGGCGGCGGCCCGTTCGAACGCCGTCCCGGCCGGCTGGAATTGCTCGGGCACAAGCTCTTTGAGCAGATCGACCTTGGGCCCCTCACCCATCAGTCCCCACTTCAGTGGGTTCATCAGCCGGTCATGGCCCGGTACGGCCAGCAGGTAGCCGACCAGTCCGTGTTCACCGGACGGCATCCCGGTACCGAGCGAGGCCAGGCTGGCGACCGTGGTGCTGGGAAAACCTGCCGTCAGCGATCGACCCGACTGACCCGCGAGCAGTGGTGCCACGTCGCCGCGTGCCGCCACCAGTTCGGCACCCATCCCGTCCACCAGCAGGACGGCCACCCGACGCACACCGTCCAGACCCAGACCCACCCGATCGGTCTCCCCCTCGACACCCAGCACCGCGAGTACCGACGGGATCAGATCGGCCAGGGCACCGTCGCCGTAGCGGGGAGTGACGAACATGCAGCCAGACTAGGCTTGGCTCATGTCGAGTGTGCTGACGGTCAACATCGCCCATCCCATGACCAATCCGGACACCAAGAAGAAGCCGACCGGGATCGACAAGCGTCCTACCGATGAGCCCGTCGGTGTGCGCGCACCCGGCCCGATGCAGGGCGGACTGGGCAGCGGGCTGATCGGCGACCTGGTCAGTGAGCAGAAGCACCACGGCGGCGACGATCAGGCCGTCTACGCCTATGCCCGTGAGGATCTCGACGACTGGGAACGTGAACTCGGCCGCTCGATCGGCAACGGCGCGTTCGGCGAGAACCTGACGACCGCCGGCGTCGACGTCACCAATGCACTCGTCGGCGAGCGCTGGCACATCGGGTCGGACGGCCTGATCCTGGAGGTGACCCGTCCGCGGACGCCGTGCCGGACCTTCTCGGCGTGGCTGGAGATCGACGGCTGGATCAAGACCTTCACCCGGCAGGCCGTGCCGGGCGCCTATCTCCGGGTGATCTCGGCCGGCACCGTTCGCACCGGCGACACCATCGAGGTCGTCGAACGCCCGGACCACGATGTGACGATCGGCATGGTGTTCCGCGCGATGATGACCGAACCCGCGTTGTGGCCCGAGCTCCTGGCCGCCGACGCGCTTCCCGAGCCGTTGAAGGAGAAGGCTCGCAAGCACCGGGTGTCCTGAGCCGCCGAACCGGCCGCAGTTGGGCTGTCCGCCAACACAATCTGTGCCGGATCAGCGACTCAGGACACTGAAGGCCCCGCATTTCACTGTTGAGTTGTCAAGGTGCTATTGAGCTTTGGGGTTATGCAGCGGTAGGTAGATCTGTCATGGTTCTTCGGGCGTGTGATCGCAGATGCTCTGTTTCGGGTCCTGCCGGGTCGTGGGGTGGGATGAACCACGGGTGGCGGTCGGGGCCGAGGTAGACCTGCCACCCGCTGTGGTGGATGAGGGTGTGGTGCATCCGGCATAACAACACTCCGCCGTCCAGGCTGGTGGTGCCGCCTTGGCTCCACGGGATGATGTGGTGGGCATCGCACCAGGACCCGGGTCGCCCACACCCCGGGAACGCACACCCGCCATCCCGGATCCCCAAGGCTTTACGGATGTACGGCGGGAACAGGCGTTCACTGCGCCCCACATCCAAAGGGACATGATGGTGGTCGACGACCACCGAGCTCAGCGTGCTGTCACACGCGATCAGATCCGCGGTCGCCGCACTGACCGGGCCGGTGAACCCCAGTGCGTCCACGGCACCAACCTGGGCCGGGCGGATCAGGGTCACGTGCGGGAGTACCCCGCCGGACATGGGCCGGTCCGAGTGCGACAGGTAGGTGTGCACGATCTGGCCCATCGCATCCGCTCGGCGCCGCCCCGCCGGTCGGGGGTCTGGGGAGCCGTCCGGCAGCGGCACCGGGCGACACAGCGGATCCAACGCCGCGAGCAGCGCTTCTGCCGTCAGCGCGTCCAGGTCCATGGTCGCGGTGGTGCGGCCTTCGGCGTTCTGCACCAGGGCCATGTCGTTGAGGGCGGTGTCCTCGGCCACCGGGACTTTTCGCTCCTCGGGTGGTTGTTTCGCGGTGCGATCAATCGCGATCGCCCGCGCCTTGTCCTTCACCTGCGCCGGGGTGGTCTTGACCATCAACTTCGTGACAACCGCCGCCTGATCGGCCTCGGACAACGGCACTCGGCTGTGGATGTGGGCGACCCCGAGCACGACGGCGTCGGCGAACTCGATCCCCACCCCACCCAGGCGTAGCGCCCGCGTCAACGCCGCCAGATCCGGTGCCGCCCGCCCGACCCGCGCCGCCCGGTACGCCGCACCAGGCGACATCCCGATCGCGGTGAGCAGATCAGACCCCGACTTCAGGCGCTTGCGCGCCGGCACCCCCAACCGCTCGGCCGCGGCCACCGCGGACGCGATCACAAAGTCGAACACATTCCGCGCCGTCACCGCAGCCACCAACACCGACAGAACCGCCGGCTCATCCACCACCCGCGGACACTCCAACAGATGGAACAACGTCCGCCCCACATCCGCATCCGGCGCAGGAGACGGCGTGAGATCGTCGATCAACGCATTCAGAAAAGACTCAAGACAAGCGGCGTCCATCGCGGGACCCACCTTCCCCACCAGGCCATCACAACCCGATCCAGCCAGCACCGCCCAACCGCCCCGACGGGTACGGTCGAACCTTGTCGACGACCGACGTCGCCGGCGCGTGCTCACCGAACCGGGAGCAATAGCAATTCGAACTTGTGTTCGATTCTATGTTCGAACACAAGCGCTGGCAAGGGAAATGCTTAAGAAATTCCTGAGTGTTTCGGCGGGCAGCGAACGCCGCGAAAGCTGGGGACTACCGACTCGGCGTCAACTGTGCACCCATCAACCGCGCAATCTTCTCGGCCAGGTACTGGTGGCCGGCATCGGTCGGATGCACACCGTCGGCAGCGATCAGGTCCGGCCGCCCGACGAACCAGCGCTCTTCGAGCGGGTCGACGAACCGCGCCCCCGACGAACGCGCCACCGATGCCAGCGCGTCCCGGATGCGCAGGATCGACACCGGCACATCAGCGGCGGGCCACGGCGGTCCGATGACGAGCAGACGGGCATTGGGCGCGATGACGCGCACCAGATCGAACGCGCCGCGGGCCTGGTTGACCACCTCGGTGACGTCGACGGGCTGGTCGTTGCGAGACCCGAAGAACACCACCAATCGGTCGTCGGGCCGCACCGCGCGGGTGGTCAGGTCCCAGAACAGGCTGCCTCGGTCACCGCGCACGCCGTACCCGGCGCGCCCCTCGGCCGCCACATCGGGCACCACCGGGCGGCCCTGACCCGCCAGGATGTCCCACGCCCGCGCCGGCCAGCCGGCCGCACCGAGACCGCCCCAGTCGGTGCCGTTGGTATAGGAATCGCCGATCACTGCCACCCTGCTCAGCGGCGTGTCGATGGTGAGCGGCCGCACCCGGCCGGGATGCGCGGGAACGACCGCAACCACCAACGCCACGGCAACCACAGCCACCACCAGGTGCGCGAACCGTCGCACCAGATCATGCATGCTCATCGGGCGTCAGCCTACTCTAGGAAAGGGGCGAGATACTGTGCGGCGCAGTGCTATTGAGATATCCGCGACTCAGGCTGACAACCTGGTGTCAGGTTGGTCGGAGTCGACCCGGCGCACCCTGGGCACGGAACGGGGCGGACCGACCATCTGGCGCATCCAGTGCCGGGCCGGTTCCTCGACGGCGTGATAGAGGAGGACCGACGCCGCGAGCGTTACCGCGAACACCGCGACCAGCCACCAGACTCCCCCGGGCGCGGCCATGGTCAGCTCGAATTGCTTTGCCGCCCAGATCCACGCGGTGTGCACGAGTTCGTGGACCATATAGAGGCTGAACGAGATCTGCCCGCCGTAGACCAGCACCCGCGCGGACAGCAGCCGCGGCAGCGTGCCCGCGCCGATGGAAAGCGTCACCACCAGGGGCACGAACAACAGATCGACCACCCCGCCACTGTCGATCACATCAGGGATCGGATGCGCGTCCAGCCAGTACAGGCTTCCCACAATCGTGGCGGCCAGGACAATCGATGCGACACCCGCCGCGGTGCGGGCGCGGTCGCTGGGATGCAGTCTGCGAACCGCCGCGCAGGCGATGACGCCCGCGGTGAACTGCATCAGGATGCGCGGCAGCCAGCTCCACGGCGTGTAGAACTGCCCGCTGGCCAACAGGAACATGACCGGCGGCAGGGTCGCCGCGAAGGACAACAGCAGCAGGCTGCGCGCCCGGGTGGCCGAGGCCAGCCGGAAGACAACGAGCGCCAGGAAACCGAAAATCAGATAGGCGAGCCACTCCGCGCTGATCGACCAGGCAGGTCCGTCCCAGCTCGAACCGTCGAAGTACGGCTGGTACCACAGCTGCACCAGGAACAGCTGGCGGATGTAGCTGGTGGCGGTCAACGTGTCGGCGACCTCGGAGGGAAACCGCCCGACGTAGAGCGTGAAGATGATCCACAGGGCGGCCAGGTGCAGCGTGACCAGGTAGACGGGCCACACCCGGGCCAGGCGCATCCACAGGAAGTGCAGGGTGTCCCGGGTCGACCACGTCGGCCCCATCCGGTCCAGATAGTTCCAGGCGAGCACGAACCCGCTGAGGATGAAGAACAGGTCGACACCTTGGGCGCCGCTGTTGAGTGCCGGGGCCAACGCCTCGGTGACGCCGGGCGCCGCTTCGTAGAGCATCGGCCGGAAGTGGAACAGCACCACCCAGATGGCGGCGAAGAGGCGAAGTCCCGTGAGGGCCTTTATCTCTCCGCTGCGCACAACACTCTTTCCGCGTTCCGATTACGTCTGCGCTCCGACGCGCACCAGCGGGCGGTTACGTCCGGGATCAGACAACCCCGTCACCCCGGCTCGCCCACCCACAGACTCCCGGCCGGTCACCGAAGGATAACAGCGCCGACGACCGGCGTCGGGGAAGCCGGAAGCGTCTGTCGCCGCTACGGCGTCGGTGAAGCGGGCGGTGCCGCGGGTGCGGGCGGCGGCTGATTCGCCTCGAATTGCTGGGCATTACGGTTCAGCGCGTCGAGAAAACCGCGCACCTGCAGCCCGGCCAACAACGGACCCATGCCCGGGGCCGGCGGCGGCTGATTGGTCAGCGTCCAGGTCTGGCACTCGGTGGTCTTGAACGAGCCGTCGGTCGGCAGGATCTGCACCACCTGCGGCTGTTTGGTGAACGCCCGGTCCAGCGTCTCTCCCTGCTCGGCACCCCCGATGGGAGCGGCCATCCGCCGCCACGAGCAGGTGCCCTCCGGGAACGGCCCGGCCGACGCGTACACACCCGGCACGATGTCGACGCCGACGGTGTACGTCCCGTCCTTGTCGATGACGCTGACCGGCGCGGCAGGCGGTGCCGCCGGGTCGGCCGCGGGTGCCGGCGGGTCGGCCGCGGGTGCCGGCGGACCGGCAGGTGCCGGCGGACCGGGAGGTGCCGGCGAGGGCGACGGAACGGGTGCCGGCTCGGCCCCAGCCACACCGGCGGACCCGCAAACTGCCAGCGTCAACGCGACGGCAGCCACCGCCGGAAATCTGAACGGCATGTATCCAGAGTAAGCGCGCGGCAACCATGCCCGGAAACGGCCGAAGATCATCGCGGCACCAATTCCGCGTGAAACTGCTGGTAGAGCCCACGCCGCAGGTGCTCGTGATCCTCGTGACAGTTGACGACAAACCCGGAAGACGTAACACAGTTATATGAGCTAAGCTCCTATTTACCTTAGCTAAGTGTGGCGACGGTAACAGTTCCCCAGCGCGACCGTTCGGGTCACGCCGGGGTGAGACAACACGGTGGGGGATCTCGATTCTCGATGGCGACTCTGAAGCGGATCTGGATCCCGCTGATCATTGTGGCGGTGGTACTGGTGAGTACGTTCACGGTGCTGCGGGTGCGTACGTTCTTCGGGACAGGCCCGGGTTACATCTCCACCGAGAACAGTGCCGCCGACGACACCGAGCCGTTCGACCCCAAGGTGGTCAAGTACGAGATCTGGGGTGAGCCGGGCGCCACGGCGAACGTCAACTACATGGATCTGGATGCCAAGCCGGTGCGTGCGGACAATGTGACGCTGCCCTGGGAGATCACGC
>NZ_JBKFAX010000023.1:0-107585 GCF_053345865.1 Mycobacterium sp. C31M
GGTTCCTGCGGGGTGAGTTGGGGGATCCGGCCGGTGGTTGGCCGGAACCGTTGCGCAGCAAGGCGTTGCAGGGCCGTGCCGACGCCAAACCGGAAACCCCGCTCTGCGCCGAGGACGAGGCGTCATTGGCCTCGCCCGGACCGAAGCGCCAGGCCACCCTCAATCGGCTGTTGTTCCCCGGTCCGACGAAGGAATTCGAAACCCATCGGGACACCTACGGCGATACGTCACGCCTGAGCGCGAACCAGTTCTTCTACGGCCTGCGCCAGGGCGAGGAACACCGTGTCGAGCTTGAGCGGGGTGTCGAACTGCTCATCGGGCTGGAGGCGGTGTCCGAGGCTGACGAACGCGGGATGCGGACCGTGCTGTGCATCCTCAACGGCCAGCTGCGCCCGGTGCTGGTGCGCGACCGCAACATCGCCAGCGATGTCGCCGCTGCCGAGAAGGCCGACAAGACCAACCCCGACCACATCGCCGCCCCCTTCGCCGGCACGGTGACCGTCGGTGTGGCCACCGGTGACACGGTGGAGGCCGGTCAGACCATCGCGACCATCGAGGCCATGAAGATGGAGGCGGCGATCACCGCACCCAAGGCCGGCACCGTGGCCAGGGTCGCCGTCACGGGCACCGCCCAGGTCGAGGGCAGTGATCTGCTGGTCGTGATCTCCTGACGAGCAGTGGGTACGCTTATCCCGCGACTGGTCTGTTGTGGCGCCACGCCACAGCATCGAGTTCCACAGGCGATATGGAACGAGAGGGAACCCGGTGGGAATCCGGGACTGTCCCGCAGCGGTATGCAGGAACGAACGCCGTCACCGGCACTGGTGTGTAGCACCGGGAAGCGACGGCCACTAGGTGCATGGATTCTGATGCGCGCCTGCGAGTCCGAAGACCTGCCAGCCGTGCCGGGCGCGCCGCGCCCGGCGGCGCATCGCCTCGTGGAAAAAGGCGGATGTCCGATGAGCGGTCAACGCCGCGCGCTGATCGACGTCCGCCGGTGATGAGCTACCCGTCGTAGTGAAGGACGTCCGCTGTGCCCCTGAATACCATCGCTTTGGAGTTGGTGCCGCCCAATCTGGACCGTGGCCCCGACCACGTCCGTGACGAGGCGCGCAAGATCGTCGAACTGTCTTTGAGGTCGGGCATCGCCGGGCGTATCGGGCATGTGATGCTCCCCGGCATGATCGAGGAGGACGGCGACCGGCCCGTAGAGATGCTGCCCAAGATGGACGTTCTCGACTACTGGAGCGCGCTGCGTCCCGATCTGCCCGGGGTACGCGGTTTGTGCACCCAGGTCACCGCCTTTCACGACGAGACAGCGCTGCGCACCCGGCTGACGGACCTGAACACTGCGGGCTTCGACGGCATGATCTTCGTCGGGGTGCCGCGCACCATGAACGACGGTGACGGCAACGGTGTGGCTCCGGCAGATGCACTGTCGAAGTTTGACGAGTTGGTCGCCAATCGAGGCGTCATCCTCATTCCCACCCGCGAGGGTGAGCAGGGCCGATTCGACTTCAAATGTGCCAAAGGTGCGACCTTCGGCATGACCCAACTGCTCTATTCGGACGCGATCGTGGATTTCCTGCGTGATTTCGCCAAGGCCAGCGCGCACCGGCCGGAGATCCTGCTGTCCTTCGGATTCGTGCCGAAGATGGAGAGCCAGGTCGGACTGATCGACTGGTTGATCCGGGACCCGGGCAACGAGGCGGTCGCAGCCGAACAGGCCTTTGTCAGACGACTCGCCACCAGTGATCCGGCCACCAAACGTGTTCTGCTGGTTGACCTGTACAAGGAGGTCATCGACGGTGTGACGGACCTCGATTTTCCGCTGAGTCTGCACTTCGAGGCACCCTACGGTGTCAGTGCGCCCGCATTCGACACCCTCGCCGAGATGCTGGCCTACTGGTCGCCGCAATGATCATGAGGACCCGTGACACTCCGATGCGAGTCATGGGGATCCTGAATGCAACACCCGACTCATTCTGGGCGCCAAGCAGATTCGGCACCGTCGAGCGTGCCGTGCAGGCGGGTCGGGTGATGTTCGACAACGGTGCGTGGGCCGTCGACGTCGGTGGTGAATCCACCCGGCCGGGTGCCGTTCCGGTCTCGGCCGACGAAGAACTCGAGCGCGTCATACCGATCATCACCGAACTCGCGCGGTGCGGTGTGGTGTCGGTTGACACCCGCAATCGCGAGGTTGCCGAGGAAGCGGTGCGTGCCGGCGCGCGGATCATCAACGATGTGTCCGGCAAGCTCTATGACCTGGCCGGGCAGCTGCGGGTCGGATATGTGAGCATGCACGCACACACCGTGCCGGTATTGGCCGACGGTTACCCGCAGTACGCCGATGTGACCGCTGAGGTCAAGGCGTTCGTGGAGGGCACCGCCGGAGCTGGCTTCGCAGCCGGTGCCCGCCCGGTATGGGCCGATCCGGGAATAGGTTTCGGGAAATCGACTGCCGACAACCTGGAACTGCTGCGCCGGCTGCCCGAGCTGTGCGGTGGACCGTTTCCGGTTCTGCTCGGAGTGAGCCGCAAATCGTTTCTCGGAGGCGTCACCGGCCGGGGTGTCGACGGTCGGTTGGCGGCCTCACTTGCCGTGCTGGGCCCCGCGTGGTCGGCGGGGGTGGATACCGTTCGGGTACACGATGTTCCAGAAACCATCGACACCATCAAGGTGACCGAAGCGCTCGCTGTATGACGACGGATCGTGCCCCGGAATCGCGACGATTCCGGGGCACGATTGTTGTCATCGCTCGGCGCGCACCGTCTTCGCGGCTTCCACCATGTGCCGCAGGGACTCGACGACCTCGTCGTTTTTACGAGTCTTGAGGCCGCAGTCCGGGTTGACCCAAAGCCGTTCCGCCGGAACGGCAGCCAGTGCCTCGCGGAGCGCCGTGGTCATCTCGTCGGTGCTGGGCACGCGCGGGGAGTGGATGTCGTAGACACCCGGCCCCACCCCGTTGCTGAAGCCGACGGCATTGAGGTCATCGAGCACCTCCATATGCGAACGCGCCGCCTCGATGGACGTCACATCGGCGTCGAGGTCTGCGATCGCCTTGATCACCTCACCGAACTCGGAATAGCACAGGTGCGTGTGGATCTGGGTGTCATCACGCACGCCTGCGGTCGACAGTTTGAACGCCTCCACCGACCACTTCAGATATTCCTGCTTCTCCTTGGACCGCAGCGGGAGCAGTTCGCGCAGCGCGGGCTCGTCCACCTGGATGATGGCGATGCCGGCCTTCTCCAGGTCCACCGTCTCGTCGCGGATGGCCAGCGCCACCTGCGCCGCGGTGTCGGCCAGCGGCTGGTCGTCGCGCACAAACGACCACGCCAGGATGGTCACCGGGCCGGTGAGCATGCCCTTGACCGGCCGCTTGCTCAGCGACTGGGCATATTCGGCCCACTCCACCGTCATCGGCTCGGGGCGGAACACATCTCCGAACAGCACCGGCGGCCGCACGCAGCGGGAGCCGTAGGACTGCACCCAGCCGTTCTGGGTGGCGAAGAACCCCTCCAGCTGCTCGGCGAAGTACTGCACCATGTCGTTGCGCTCCGGTTCGCCGTGCACCAGCACGTCGATGTCGAGCTCCTCCTGCAGCGTGATGACGGCAGCGACCTCGTCGCGCATCTTCTGCTGGTAGGCGGCATCGTCGATCTTGCCCGCACGCAGATCCGCACGCGCGACCCGGATCTCGGTGGTCTGCGGGTAGGACCCGATGGTGGTGGTCGGCAGCGGCGGCAGGTTGAGCCGTGCCTGCTGAGCGGTGCGCCGGTCGGCGGCAGGGCCGCGGTTGGCGGCGCCGGTGGACCGGATTTCGGCGATGCGCGACCGGACACCCGCGTTGTTGAGGCGCGGGTCGGCCTTGCGTGAGGCCACTGCGGCGTTGGACGCCTCGACCTCGGCAGTGATTGCCTCCCGGCCCTGTGACAGACCCTTGGCCAGGGCCACAACCTCGGCGATCTTCTCGGCGCCGAAGGCCAACCAGCTGCGCAGCGCCTCGTCGAGTTCCGTCTCGGGCTCCAGCGAGTACGGCACGTGCAGGGTCGAGCACGACGTGGACACCGTGACCGCACCGGCTAATCCGAGCAGCGTGGCCAGCTTGGCCAACGCAGCCTCCAGATCGGTCCGCCAGATGTTGCGGCCGTCGACGACCCCGGCGACGACGGTCTTCTGTGCGAGCTCGGGCACCGCGGCCAGTGCGTCCACGCCGCCGTAGACGAGGTCGACACCGATGGCCTCGATCGGTGTGCGGGCCAGGGCCGGCAGCGCATCGGTCAGTTCACCGAAGTAGGTGGCCACGAAGATGGCCGGCCGCTCGGCCAGCCCGCCGAGTCGGGAGTACACGCTTTCGGCGAACGCCCCGGCATTGTCGACGTTGTCGGTGACCAACACCGGTTCGTCGATCTGGACCCATCCGACACCCTTGTCGGCGAGCAGTCCCAGTAATTCGGCATAGACACCGACAAGTTCGTCGAGCCGTCCGATGGGTGCGTCGGCCCCGTCGACCGCCTTGCTCAACGCCAGGTAGGTGATCGGACCGACGATCACCGGGCGCAGCGCGACGCCGACCGACGAGGCCTCTTCCAGTTCGGCGAGAATCTTGGCCGGGTTCAGCGTGAACGTCGTGTCCGGGCCGATCTCGGGGACGATGTAGTGGTAGTTGGTGTCGAACCACTTGGTCATCTCCAGCGGAGCGATATCGGCACCGTCATAGGTGCCGCCGCGCGCCGCGGCGAAATAGCGATCCACATCGTCGGAAACGCCAGCCACCCGCGGCGGCAGCGTGCCCAGCAGGACCGACTGGTCCAGCATGTGGTCGTAGTACGAGAAGGTGTTGACCGGAAGCGAGTCCAGGCCGGCCGCGGCCTGGGATTGCCAGGTGTCCTTGCGCAATGTGGCGGCGACCGATTCGAGCTCGGCGCGGTCGATCTTCTTCGACCAGTACTTCTCGACGGCCCGCTTGAGCTCGCGGTTCGGGCCGACCCGTGGCGAACCCAGGATGGTGGCGGTGAACGTAGGGGCAGATTGTGTTGTCACGCGAAGTCCTTCAACAACGATGGAGAGCCCACCGCCCTTTGGACGTGCAACCGAAGAGGCCACCGCAGTGGGACACGCGGCAGCCACACCGGCCATACGCCCAGTCCTCGAGGCGATGCGCCGCCGGGCGCGGCGCGCCCGGCACAGTTGGCAGGTCTTCGGACTAACAGGCGCACACCCAAGGATGTTCCTACTGGCCGTCGCTTCCCAGTGCTGAGCACCAGTGCCTGTGACGGCGGTCGTTCCTGCATACCGCTGCGGGACAGTCCCGGATTCTCACCAGGTTCCCTCTTGCGATGCCGGACGCGCAGAACACACGCCCCCGGCAAACCAGCTGCGCCGCTGATACTACGCACGGCCCGGACATGACGGTGGGCCCTGTGCACGGAATCGGTACGTGCACAGGGCCCACAATCGAAGCGCTACTCCGCGGAGCTGGATTCCGACTTGGTGGTCTTGTCGGAGCCGCCGCTGTCACCGGAGTCCCGGGAGGTGCTGCCGCCACCCGTCAGCTTCTTGACGGTGCGGCCGACATTGTCGCGGAAGTCCTTGAATCCCTGGCGAATACCGGCGGCAGGGTCCTTCTTGGCCGGCTTGGTGGTGGCGGCCTTGTCGGTGTCCGCATCCTCGGACTCGGCTGCTTCGGACTCTGCTGCGTCATCGGCGGTGTCCTCGGTGGCCGGCTCCTCCACCTTGACCGGGATGGTCGACGGCTCGGTCACCTCGGGCTCGACGACTTCGGTTTCGACGACCTCGGGTTCGGTGGGCTCGACCGGCTCAGTGGTCTCGACGACCTCGGTCTCCTCGATGATCTCGACCGCAGGCACGACCTCGGCCTCGGGAGCCGTCTCCGGAACCAGCTCGGCGACCGGGTCGATCTCGGTACTCGTCGTGAGCTCGCCGGCATCCTCGATCTGATCGGTCGCGTCGGTGACCAGGCTGACCAGGGTCGCGTTGGCGTCGGTGACCGTCGTCTCGACGATGTCGTTCGGTGTCTTGATATCGCGCACCGGAGGCTGTTGACCCCACGGTGTGAGCAGTCCGGGCGCGGGGATGTATTCGCCCTCACGGCCCGGCAGGATCGGGCCCAGGTCGCCGTAACCGCCGAACAGCAGTCCGTCGATGACATGGAACGGCGCCCGGATGATGGCCTCGATGAACGGTTCGATGCGGTAGGTCGTCGTCGACATGTAGATCTCGTAGTGAGCCATCCCGGCGGCGCCGATGGCGCTGAGGATGGGACCGACCAGGCGGACGAAGGCGTACTCGATGAGCTCGGGGATCTGTCGGATCTGGTCGCCCAGGACCGGGAAGTTCCGGGCCACCGCCTCGGCGACCGCGTCGTTGAGCGGGCCGATGACCAGCGGTGTGATGGGTGCCAGGAAGATGTCGGTGACCAGCGCGTAATTCCACGGCAGCAGGTCCTCGTCGGGCCAGTTCTCGTGCACGGTCCACCACAGGTCGGGGATCTTGCGGGTCAGCGCGTCGTAACTCTGGCCCAGCGCGGCCTGGGCGCCGGAGGCGATCAACTGCAGGTCCTGGATCAGGCCGGCGGGCATCACCTCGGTGGTGACGACACGGGGAGCCTCGACGACGGCCTGGATCTGCGGGGCGACCGTGACCGGAGTCAGCGCGATGGCGCCGGCGCCGGCGAGTGCCACGCCGGTGGAGAGGGTCTGCCGAAACACCTTGTTGGCCATGGGATTGCCGACTCCTGAGCTAGCGGGATGTTTGCCGCGGGCAACGGTAGCGCAGGATACGCGTCAATTGGGACCTTCCTCGTGGTCGCTGAGAACGTCCTCAGCAGGCCGGGGCTCGGCTCGGTTCCGCACGAAAACCGCCGTCGCTGGATATGGTTCGGCTGTGCCTGAATTTGATCGACGCAGCGCGATGATGATGCTCGGACTGGGTGCGGCCGCCGCCGCGCTGCCGGTCCAGAATGCTCGCGCAGAGCCGCTACCAGGGGATCTGTCGCCCAACCCGGTCCCAGAGGCGGCTGCTCCGCCGATCCTGTGGCAGGACGAGTTCAACGGACCCGCGGGTTCCCCGCCGGACCCGGCCTCATGGTTCATCGTCCCGCAGCGCGAGACCATCCGGAACCCGGTCGAATGGGACAAGCCGTTCAACATGGGCCGCTACGTCACCGATCAGGAGCACGTGTTCCAGGACGGCAACGGCAACCTGGTCATCCGCGCCACCGAAGGCCCCGGTGCCAACATCCAGGAGAAGTTCGCCAGCGCCAAGATCATCGGCAACTGGCGCGGCGGCGTCGGCACGACGTGGGAGGCCCGCGTCAAGCTCAACTGCCTCACCAACGGTGCCTGGCCCGCCTTCTGGCTGATCAATGACAACCCGGTGCGCGGTGGCGAGGTCGACCTGTTCGAGTGGTACGGCAACCAGGATTGGCCATCGGGCACCACCGTGCACGCCCGGCTCGACGGCACCCAGTTCCAGACCTTCAAGCATCCGGTCGACGGGGCCTGGCACACCTGGCGGATGACCTGGAAGCCCGAAGGCATGTACTTCTGGCGTGACTACCAGCCCGGTATGGAACCGTTCTGGACGGTCAAGGCGAGCTCGCTGCCGGAATGGCCGTTCAACGACCCCGGCTTCACCATGGCCCCGGTGTTCAACATCGCCATCGGTGGCTCGGGCGGACGGGAACCCGCAGGGGGCAGCTACCCCGCGGAGATGCTCGTCGACTGGATCCGCGTCTTCTGAACTCGCCGTAATTAGCGGAACCGGCCGGGCCACGTGAGGTGGCCCGGCCGGTTGCGGTGTGACTTACTCCTGTCCGCTGGATCCCTCGGACGTCGACGACTCGGCGTTGCTGGAATCCGTTGTTGCCTGCGAATCGCTTGAGTCACTCGAATCGCTCGACTCGCCGGTGCTTTCGGCTGCCCGCTCCGCCTGTTCGGCCTGGCGCGCCGCCCGTTCGGCCTGGCGTTCGGCGCGCCGTTCCGCCCGTTCGGGCTGCCGCTCGGCCCGTTCTGCCTGATGTGCCGTCCGGGTGTCCGTGGACTCCGTTGCTGCCGAGTCACTTTCGGTAGACGTACTCGGACTCTCCGTCGCAGCGGGACGCTGCTGCTGAGGCGGGGCCGGCGCCTCGGCTTCGGTGGCCGCGACCACCTCGGCACGAGCCGCATCACTACCGTCAAGATTCGGATCTGTTGCGGTCGAGGGCGCTTCGGTCTCCGGCGCCGGCGTGGTGCGGGCAACGGGAGCCTCGGCCCCGGCGGCGGTGCCTTCCTCGGTGGTGGTGTCCTCCTCGGCAGCGGCGCGCAACGCTGTCGTGGCAGGAGTCTGCGCACTCGGCTGCTGCCTCGCCGCCGCCAAGTTCGCCGCGGCCTGCGCCCACGAGTCCTGCCAGTTCGCCGCGGCCTGCGCCCACGAGTCCTGCCAGTTCGCCGCCGCCTCGGCCAGCGAGTTCTGCCAGTTCTGGGTGGCTTCTGCCCAGGCATCGGCCATCGCCTGAGCCGGATCTGCCGGGGCCTCGGGCTCCTCGGGTTCGGCCGGCTCGACGGGCGTGGTCGGCACTTCCTCCAGCGGCGGCAGTTCGTCTACCGGGATGCCGCCGTCCGGGATCGGGCCGTTCTCCGCGATCCATGCCTGCACCACCGCAGCGGCCTGCTTGGGTGTGTAGTCGTCGCGGAACAGACCCCAGGTGTCCTCGACATCGGTGGACGCGGAATTCCGGTCGACCAGCGAGTAGATGAACTGCGGGCCAACACCATCGAGCTCCGACCACGTGTCCAAGAAGTCGCCGATGAACTCGGCCTGTTGTTCCTCGGATACATAAGAGGTCGGCAGACCGTATTCGCTGGTCCAGACGTCCTTTTCGCCATCGCCGTACTGTTCCATCAGGGCCTGCATGGCCTGCAGCTGCCCGACGGCGGAGATGCTGTTGCCGAACCCGTCGCCGAACTTCCAGTCGTAGTTGTACGGGTGATAGGACAGTGCGTCGAAGTAGCCGGCGGCACCACTCTCGTACATGGTCTGGACGAATTCGACCGGGTTGATGTTCACCCCGCCCCAGGTCAGGCCGGCGGTGACGACACCGCCGACGACGGTGCCGGTCGGGTCGACCTCCTTGACTGCGGTGTAGCCAGCCTTGAGCAGTTCGGTGTAGGCAGCGGGGTCGGGTCGCGGGTTCCAGAACACGAAACTCTGTGGCTCGTTCCAGATTTCGTAGGCGGAGATACGGGCGGTCTCGGGATCACCCTCGCCGGCGCCATACCGTTCGGCCAGCGCGCCCATGAAGCGACCGAAATCCTCTGGGTTACGCGGAGCGCCGTAGGCGGAGTTCTGCACATCGGAGGCCCAGGTGGGCGTGCTGGTCACGGCGCCGAGGACGGCCATACCGCGCTCGTAGGCGGCATCGACAACCTTGTCGACATCAGCCCAGTTGTAGACCCCGGGTACCGGCTCGGCCGCCCGCCATGGCACGAAGATCCGGACCTGGGTGACGCCGAGGGACTGCATGGTGTCGAGTGCGACGCCGACCTCCTCCGGGGTCATGAAATACAACTCGGATTCGGCGATCCCGACGGCGTTCGGTGAGGTGTCGATGGCCGCCGCCAGCTCCACTGATGCCGAGACTTGGCGGACCAGCTCAGGCGAGGTAGGCGGCGTTCCTGTCTGCACCGACGCCCCCACCAGCGTCAGCGCAAACAACGGTGCTGCTACCGAGCAAACAGGTTTTGCTGCTCTGTGCCAATGCCCCCACATGATGTCATCCCCAAACTTCCCGAAACCCGGATTAGTAGTTGTGATGCGGTTCACACCGCGGACAACTCGAGCAGTACCCGGACAATCTCTAGATCAATCAGGTCGACGAACAGCCATTTGCGCAAAGAATGGTTAGTGAGCCTCGGCTGTTCACAAAATGCCAGTTAAACGGCCATTAATATATTGCCCGTGGGTAAATTCGACCTAGAAGCAGCAATTAATATTTGTCTATTTACCTCGCGGTGCCAACGCGCCCACTGTGCGTCAGTTTGATCGTGATAACTAATTTTCACGATCGCAAATTCGGCGAATGGAATGGCGTTAATGAGCGCGCTATTCAAGATCGCAATTTGCCAGAAACGAACTCCTTTGCGGAAGTTCCCAGTTAACTATTTACCTAACCGGGCGAGGTCCTTCGCGAATTTGGCAGCCTGTGTCAGATGGCGAGGTCGGCCGCATCGATCGCGAGGAGATCGCGCACAGCGTCGACACCGGTGAGGTGGATGTCGTCGCGACGGCACGTCGTCCACCGCTCTCGCGACATGGAGAAACAGATCATCGTGTCGGGTCGGTCGCGGCGCAGCTGGAGGTCGACACCTCGAGATCGAACAGGGGCCAGATGGTGCTCATGGGTTTCAGGGCAGCCGAATCGACCGCGCCGACGCAACAGTATTTCGATGCTCGGCCGTGTGGCGCACCGCTGTCCATCCCGCGACGGCGGTGTTTGGGTGCGGGGATCCCTGGGCATCTACGCAGGGCAGTGCTGGTTGGCTGACCGTGAGAGGCAACGATGACGACCGCTTATCCGTATGATGGCGATTCCCGATTGGTCACCATGGTGGCCGACGGTGTGTATGCGCCCGGCGAGGATTCCCGCCTGCTGGTCGAGGCGATGGACAAGTCCGGCCTGGCGCTCGGCGCCAAGGTTGCCGACCTGTGCACCGGCAGTGGTGTGGCAGCGATCCACGCCGCACGTCAGGGCGCCTCGCGCGTGACGGCCTTCGACATCTGCCCGACCGCGGTGCGCTGCGCACGCGTCAATGCCGACATCGCCGGGGTCGCCGTCGACGTCCACCTCGGCTCGTGGGCGCGGGCCACGGAGTTCGGCGTATTCGATCTGATCGTCTGCAACCCGCCGTACGTTCCCGACGGCCCGGGTGCAGCGCCCGGGCCGGCCCGGGCGTGGGACGCCGGTACTGATGGTCGCCTGGTGCTGGATCCATTGTGTGCGGCAGCACCGGACCTGCTCGCCGACGGCGGCAGTCTGCTGCTGGTGCAGTCCGAATTTGCCGATCCGCGAAAGACGTTGGCGGCGTTGGCTGCCAACGGGATGGACGCCTCCATCGTGGCCTGGGAGTGGGTGCCGTTCGGCCCGGTTCTGCAGGCCCGTGCGCCGTGGCTGGAAGAGACCTGTCAGCTGCAGCCCGGTCGCCGTGACGAGGAGGTGCTGGTGATCCGGGCGGACAAGCCGTGACCACGGTGCGGGTGGTGCCCCGCGGTCCGGTGCTGGTGCCGGGCCCGGTCCGCATCGAACTGCCGGGTGGTCGAACTGTCGAGTCGGACCGATTCCAGGTGGCGATCTGTGCGTGCGGTCGCAGCAAGACCTATCCGCTGTGTGACACCAGCCACCGCCAGGTCAGGTAGCACGTTCGGTCGCGACAGCATCGACGAGTTCGGTTGCGGCGACGGCCTCCAGGCGCACCGCGACACCGTTTAGCACCGACATGCCGGCCAACGCCTCCAGGTCCTCGGGACGGCTGGAGGTCAGCTCATTGACGTTGACGCCGGGATTGGCGTTGGCCAGCCGCCAGCCTCCGCCGCGATGACCCCAACCTTGCGGTATCGCAATGGTTCCGACACCGACCTCGTCGGTGACCGTGACCTCCAGGGTGACCGCACCGGTGGCCGAGACGATCCGGACCTGCTCACCGTTGTACAGGCCGGCCGTCTCGGCGTCGGCGGGATTGACCCGGGCGCGTTGCCGGCGATTGCCCTTCATCAGGATCGGGCTGTTGTGCATCCAGCTGTTCTGGGAGCGCAACTCACGGATGCCGATGGCCAGCAGCGGGTAATCGGCACTGGTGCCCGGGGCCTGCCCGAGCCGGCCGACCTCGGTGATGATCTCGGCGGGTGCGAGGTGGATTTTGCCGTCCGCGTGGGTGATGACGTCGGCCAGCACTCCGTGCGGGGCATGCTCGGCGAGCACGATGCCGTGCGGGTTCTCGCGCAGTCGCTTGGGATTGAGCCCGCCGCGGCGCAGGCCGAACCGGTCGCCGTACGGGCCGACGCGTAACAGGGTGTCCATCATCCGGCGCGGTGTGATGCGCAAACCGCGCCGTTCCAGCCAGCGCAGGATCGGATTGAGCGGGGCCATCGGTCCGGTGGCGAACAGCGACAGTCCCATTCGTGCCGCCAGGTCCTCGAAGACCTCCCACTCGGGACGCGCCTGCCCGTAGGCGGGCATCACCGGTTCGGTGCCCTGGATGAACACCGTCGGACAGCACGCCGCGTAAGCCATCGGCAGGTCGTCGCGTTCCAGGAAGGTGGTACCGGGCAGGATGTAGTCGGCGTGCCGGTTGGTCTCGTTGACATACAGGTCCAGCGAGACCATCAGATCCAGTTGTGTCAGCGCGGATTCCAACGCCGCACTGTTGGGGACCGACAGCACCGGATTGCCGGCGAACACGAACAGTGCGCGCAACTGCCCGGTACCGGGTGTGGTGATCTCCTCGGCGATCAACGCCGCGGGAAACGAACCGAACACGTCGGGGAAGTCGCCGATGCGGGATCGCTTGGTGTTGTAACTGAAGGCGCCGGACTTCTCGCCGAACTCCTCGACGGGGATGACCTGATGCGACATCAACGCCCCGCCGGGGCGGTCCATGTTGCCGGTCACGACGTTGAGCGCGTCGATGAGAAAGCTGACCAGGGTGCCGTGGTGTCCCAGACAGGCTCCGGTCCGGCCGTACGCCACCGCGGTACGTGCGCCGGCGAAGTCATGGGCGAGCGCGCGGACGGTCGCGGCGGGTACGCCGGTGCGGATAGCGGTCTCCTCCGGCGGGAAGTCCGCACATAAGGTTTGCAGGCGTTCGGCGCCGATGCTGTGCGCCGCGATCGCGGCGCGATCGGTCAGCCCGTAGGCGAACACCACATGCAGAATCGACAGCATCAACCAGGCGTCCGAATCCGGCCGCACCGCGATGTGTTCGTAGGCCGCGGCGGTCTCGGTGCGCCGGGGGTCCACGACGATGACGCGGCCGCCCCGTTTGACGATCCCGGCCAGATCGTCCTTGACGCGGGGTACTCGCAGGGCGCTGCCATGGGAGACAAGGGGATTGGCACCGAGCATGAACAGGAAATCGGTCCGGGGCAGATCAGGGAACGGGATCTGGGTTGCGGCGCCGAAGAGCAACTTGCTGGCGACATACCGGCTGTTGATGTCCTGGGACCCGGCCGAGTACAGATGGCCCGCGTCGACACGTTTCATGAACAGCCCCGACCACAGGCTGGCGGCGTAGCCGAACGCCGACGGATTGCCCAGGTACTCACCGACCGATGCGCCGCCGTGTTCGTCGAGCACACGCTGTAGCCGGGCGGCGATGTCGTCGAGAGCCGTATCCCAACCCACCTGCTCGAAGCTGCCGTCGGCCCGGCGGCGCAGCGGATGCAGCACGCGGTCGGGATCGTTCTGGACATCGCTGAACGCGATGCCCTTCGGGCAGGCCCGACCCTGGGACAACGGGTGGTCCTTGTCGGGTCGCAGCGACAGCAGCCGGCCGTCCTCGACGGTGGCGATCAGGCCGCAGAGCGGCTCACAGATCCGGCAGTAGGTGACCTTCTGCTCGGTGCTCACTGGGGATACCTCCTCATCGCGGGGCCGCGCGTGTGGTGGCGGTCACGTTAAGGCGGATATCAGTCCGCGGGCAACCCTTCGCATAATGCAAAGCCCGGCGTCTGCAACTGCCCGGTGATGGCGTCGGCGGCGGCGCTGACCTGGCCGCCGAGCGCGATGAGCTCGTGACCGGTCTTCGGCGCGGCCATCGTCAGCACCGAGATGGCGGCCACCGGGGCCCCGCCCGGATCGAAGCAGGTCGCGCTGGCCGACAGTGGCACGTAAGTCCGCGACACCTCGATGTCACCCAGCATCAGGTCCGGCGCCATCACGGGGCGCTGCCCGCCGATCAGGCGCGCTGCCCTTCGGGAGCCATGCACCTCACCGATCGCGAAATCGGTGCGGGCGCGCATCTCGGATTGCGGCAGCGGCGACAATTCGACCGAGAAGCGCCGGTCGCGGATCGTGCGCAGGACCTCCCAGATCCGGCGGGGGTCGGCATCCTCCACCTCGGCCCGGCGCGCCCACATGTCCACGGCATACGGTCCGGCCCATGCCATCAGGACCGAACCCAACGGCGGACCGAATTCGATGTGGTCGCCGGGCTGCAACGGGAGTTTTTGGATGTCAAAGTCGTTCGGATAGGTCAGCTCGGCGAGCACCAGATCCTTGTCCGACGGGATGAACAGACAGGTCGGCAGATCGGTCGCGGCGCTGAGTCGCTGCATCGCGGGGCGGGCGTACTCGGCGATCGGCAGGGCGGCCTGCGCGGCGGCGCCGACGGCGATCAGGCGCGGCCCCAATCGGTAGGTCTTGCGGTCACGATCCTTGACCAGCCAGCCGACCCGGGTGAGCTCGGTCAGCATCGGATGGCATGTCGCGGCGTCGAATTCGACGAGGCGGGCCAGTTCGGTCAGCCGGTACTCCCGCTGCGGCGCGGCAGCGAGAGTCTCGATCATCTCGACCAGACGTTCGGTCTGCGGTGAGCGGCGGGCCATCGCCTCTATCGTCGCACTCAGTCGACGATGGCGGTGTGCACATGCCGTACCCGGTCGCCACCGGCGCGTTTACCCTCGTACATCGCGCGGTCGGCGGCATCGGTGAGCTGGTCGAGCACCTGCCGGGCCCGGGGTCCGGTGATATCCGGTGCCGCCGCGGTCGCAACCCCGACGCTGACCGTGACGTTGTCGGGGAGGGCGGCGACCGCACCGCGCAAACGCTCGGCAAGCCTGCCCAGGGCGGCATCGCCGACGGTGGTGGCGACCACGAACTCCTCACCGCCGTAGCGCCCGACGACGACTGCGTCATCGGCGGACCGGTGCAGAATGGCGGCAATCGCCACCAGTAGTCGGTCTCCGGCCGCGTGCCCGCGGGTGTCGTTGACGGTTTTGAACCCGTCGATGTCGATCATGATGACGCTGACCAGGCGGCCGGCGTCACGATTGATCAGATCGCCTGCGGCCCGGTAGAACCCGCGGCGGTTGTAGATCGCGGTCAGCACGTCCACATCGGACTCCGCGGCGTCACTGCCCAGGATCTGAGTGAACAGTTGCGCCGTGCACGGCGCAGAGAGCAGCACGATCAGGGTCATCAACCCTTGGGCGACACCGGCGGACGGGTCGCCCGCAGCGGACAGTCGGGCGGCGCAGACCAGGGTGGTGATCGCGCCCGTGGCGAGGACGGCCGCCAGCAGCCGGGCGTTGTGCGCGAAGCCGACGTAGGCGCCGATCGCGCCGAAGATGGTGCAGTTGAACAGCGCGGCCGTCGGATCCTGGTGCACCAGCGCCGATGCCGCGACCAGCGCGGTCGCAATCATCACGAAGGCATGGGACTGCCAGCGTCGTGGCCAGCGCATCGCCCACAGGAACACCAACGCATACGTCGACACGATGACGACGGTCGAGACCGTGGCCGGCAGTCCCGGAGCGGGACCGCGCGGGCTGAATCGCATGACCAGTGCGACCGTCGCCAGGGCGCCCACGATCAGCACCATCACGACCTGGATGATGCCGCGCAGTCGTTGGGTCTCCAGGTACGCCGACAACCAGTTGTAGTTGTCCGGACGACGCCACCACGTCCGCAGCAAATCCAGATACCCGACCATCTCACCCCCGGGCGACAGCGTAACCGTGGCACCGGCTGTGACGTCGTCATTCAGTGGCGAACCCGACGTCGCCCGACTGTCACAGCGTGTCGGGTAGCTCCGCCCCGGTGGCCAGCCGCGCATACTCGCGCATCAGTCGCAGCGCCGTCCGTCGGTCGAGATCTGGGTCGCGGGCGACGATCCGGTAGCCGAAGTAGTCCTCCATCGACATCAGCGTCATCGCGATATCGCGGGCGGGCGAGCCGAGGGTGAACACGCCTGCGTCGGCGCCGGCGGTGAGCAGGTCGGCGTACAGACCGACCTGGCGGTGATAGATCGCCTGCACATCGCCGCGCTGATGCAGTTCGAAACCGGCGGCCAGCACCGCGCGCCAGATCGCCCGCCACTCGGCGTCCTCGGGGCCCGACGGCAACCCTGCGGCCATGGTCAGCGCGAGCTGGGTCGGCAGGTCATCGGTCCGGTCGCCGATCCGCAGCCGCGCATCGTAGAAACGGACGTCGGACCGCAGCGCCAGTTCGGAGAGCAGGTCGGTCATATCGCGGAAGTAATAGCGCAGCGCGTTGGTGGTCAGGCCCAGCTCGGCGGCGACATCGGCCAGCTTGAGTGAGGCCAGATCATGTCGCTCGATGACGGCGATCGCGGCGTCCAGGATCTCGCCGCGCCGCTCCTCCTGCCGATTGGGTCGAGCCATTGCTGCGCCACTCCTCACGTGAACTTCGGACGAACCTATTTTGCCGTTCCTGTTGCGTAGCGCACATCGCGGGCGCATAGTTCTTTTCCAGTTAGGAAAATAACTCGTGAACGAGGCGGAAACAATGCGTGCCAGAGATCTCGGCGTGGTCATCGGACAACACCCCACCGGCGCCCACAACGCCATCACCGATGTCCGCGGGGTACGGGTCGGGCAGACCACGCTACGTGGTGACGGTGTCAACACCGGCGTCACCGTCGTCGTCCCCCATGACGACATCTGGACCGAGCCGCTGTTCGCCGGCTCGCACGTGCTCAACGGCAGCGGTGAGCTCACCGGGCTGGAGTGGATCCGCGAATCCGGTGAACTGACCACCGCGATCGGGCTGACCAACACCCACAGTGTCGGAGTCGTGCGCGACGCCCTGGTGGCCGAACAGGTCCGAGTCCGCGGTGACGGCGTGTACTGGTCACTGCCGGTGGTGGGGGAAACCTATGACGGATTCCTCAACGACATCAACGGTTTCCACGTGCGCCCCGAACATGTCCGGGCGGCCCTGGAGTCCGCATCGGACGGCCCGGTGGCCGAGGGTAACGTCGGCGGCGGCACCGGCATGATCTGCCACCAGTTCAAGGGCGGCACCGGCACCGCCTCACGGGTGCTCGGTTACACCGTCGGCGTACTGGTGCAGGCCAATCACGGTCGTCGCGAACGACTTCGGATCAATGGTGTGCCGGTGACCCAGCCGGATGTGCCACTGCCGGCCTACCCGCCGGGCTACGCACCGGGTTCGGGTTCGATCATCGTCATCGTCGCCACCAATGCCCCGCTGCTACCGCATCAGTGCCAGCGGCTCGCGCAGCGATCGGCGCTGGCCGTCGGTCGGCTCGGCGGGACCGGCGAGCAATACAGCGGCGACCTGATGCTGTGCTTCTCGACCGGCAACCGTGGCATCCCGCCGTACGGCGTGGTCGAAGACGTCGCGTCGATCCAGCCCGAAATCCCGCTGCGCATGGTGGGGCCAACGCTGATGGATCTGCTGTTCGACCTGACCATCGAGGCCACCGAGGAGGCCATCGTCAACGCCATGGTGGCCGCCGAGACGGTCACCGGGCACCGCGGCTACACCGTGCACGCCATCGACCACCACCAACTGACATCCGCACTGCAGGAGACCTCATGACCACCGCCAAGAACACCGAAAGTCGGCGACTGACCGGCAAACTCGGGCCCGTCGGCATCGTCTTCATGGTGGTCGCGGCGGCCGCACCGCTGACCGTGATCGGCGGCAACATGCCCTTGGCGATGGGACTGGGCAACGGGGCCGGCGCGCCCGTCGGATTCCTGACCGCCTCGCTGGTGCTGCTGGTCTTCAGCGTCGGGTTCGTGACCATGACCCCGCATGTCCCCGAGGCCGGGGCGTTCTTCTCCTATGTCACCACCGGCCTCGGCGAGCGGATGGGTAAGGGCATCGCGGTGGTGGCACTGATCGCCTACACCGCCATCCAGGTCGGCATCTACGGATACATCGGCTGGGCCATCAGCGACACCGTCGCGTTCTATGACGGACCCGTGATCCCGTGGCCCGTCTACTCTTTCGCGACGCTGGCCATCGTCGCGGTGCTCGGCTACCGGCATATCGAGCTCAGCGCCAAGGTGCTCGGTGTGGCACTGGCGCTGGAGATCGGCATCGTGGTCATCCTGGATCTGGCCATCGTCGCCGATCCCGGTCCGGCCGGTATCACCTTCGCCTCCTTCACCCCTGATGTATTCACCCAGGGCGCCATCGGTATCGCGATCCTGTTCGCGCTCACCGGGTTCATCGGCTTCGAGGCCACCGCGGTGTTCCGCGACGAGGCCCGTGATCCGGAGCGGACCATCCCGCGCGCCACCTACGCCGCGGTGATCCTCATCGGCGCCTTCTACACCCTCACGGTGTGGGCGTTCGTGGTTGCCATCGGGCCCGACCAGGTCGCGGCGACCGCGCAGCAGACCCTCGACGGTCAGGGCAACATGCTGCTGGACACCACCGACGGCGCGTTGGGCCGGATCGGTCGCGATATCGTCAACGTGCTGCTGTTGACCAGTCTGTTCGCCTGTGTGTTGTCCTTCCACAATGTCATCGCGCGGTACCAGTTCGTGCTGTCGCGCAAGGGCCTGCTGCCGGCCCGCCTCGGTCACGTCCACGACAGCCACGAGTCGCCCGCCTTCTCCTCGGTGGTGCAGACCGTGACGGCGGCGCTGATCGTCGGGGTGTTGGCGGTGCTCGGAATCGACCCGCTGGTTGGTGTTTTCGGGTCGATGGCCGGGGTTGCGACGGTCGGCATGGTGCTGCTGATGCTGACGACATCGGTGGCGGTGCTGGTGTTCTTCGCCCGGCGGGCCGATCTGCGTGAGGGCAAGCCCTGTCAGACTCGCATCGCCCCGGCGCTGGCGGTGCTCGGCCTGCTCGCCAGCCTGTGGTTGGTGCTGTCGAATTTCACCCTCGTGACCGGCGGCAGCGCCACGGTCAGCACGATCCTGGCCGCGGTGCCGTTCCTCGGTCTGGTGCTCGGGGCGCTGCTGTGGAAGCCCACCCGGTCGAAATTAACCTAGGCGACAGTATTCGCTGAATGTCCTTGCGATCTTGAGGCCGGCCGCCCTAACATTCCGCTCGGGTTGGGGAACCCGCACATCAAACCCTGCAAGGTGGACACATGTTGGTACGTACGTTGATCGCGGCCGCGCTCCTGGGCGCCGTTGCTGTGGGAGTGGCTCCGGCCGCCACAGCCGCGCCATACAAGAACTGCTCGGAGGCCCGCTCCAATGGCGATGTCAACATCCCGTCGAGCAGCGACAAGTACGGATCGCACCTGGACCGGGACGGCGACGGGATCGGCTGCGAAGCCTGACGGTGTTTAGCGGGAGCCGTGCATTGGGCAATAAACGAGGATGCCCCGCCGCGATCTGAGCCCGCACGTCTTTGTTGTGTTCGGCGCCACGGGGGACCTGGCCCGGCGGATGCTGTTCCCCGGTTTCTACCGACTCGCAGCCGCCGGGCGACTGCCCGCCGAATACACCGTCATCGGCTCGGGTCGGCACGCACCGGACGATTTTGCCGATACCGTCGGCACAGCACTGCGTGAAGCGGTCGACGATATCGACGAGGACGCGCTGTCGGATATGTTGTCCCGCCTGAGCTTCCAGAAGTCGGATGCCGACGACGGCCGTGACCTCGCGGCGGCGGTCGACCGGGCACGCACCGATCTGGGGGCCGACACCCGGGTACTGGTCTACCTGTCGGTACCGCCCGAAGCCATGCAATCGATGATCGGCATGCTCGGCCGCGAAGGACTGACCGACGGTGCGCGCATCGTGATCGAGAAGCCGTTCGGCACCGACCTGGCGTCGTCGCGGAAACTCGACGCTGCGCTCAAGGAGGTCGCCGACGAGGAGCAGGTCTACCGCATCGACCATTTTCTCGGCAAGGAGGCGGTCCAGAACATCCTGGTGCTGCGCTTTGCCAACGGCCTGATCGAACCGTCCTGGCGCGCTGATCATCTGGAGTCGGTTCAGATCGACGTCCCCGAAGAGCTGACCATCGAGGGCCGCGGCAGCTTCTATGAATCGACCGGTTGTTTCCGAGACATGATCAGCACCCACCTGTTCCAGGTTCTCGGATTCGTCGCGATGGAACCTCCCGAACGATTCGACGAGTCGAGCCTGCGGGACGCGAAAGCCGCGGTGTTCGACGCGGTGCGGCCCCTGGATCCCGGGGACGTGGTGTTCGGCCAATATGACGGCTACCGCGACGAAGAGGACGTCGACCCCGACTCGGACACCGAAACCTTCGTGGCACTACGTACTTTCGTGGACACCGAGCGCTGGCGGGATGTGCCGTTCTACCTACGTACGGGGAAGGCGCTGGGCGATACCCGCCGCACCGTCACCTTGACCTTTCGTGACCCGACCGGGCTGTTCGCCGCCGACTCGAACACCTTGGTGCTCGAGATGACCGATGAACCCGCGATCGGGGCCCGGCTGCAGGTCAAACGCCCGGGTCCCGGTCTGGCGGTGATGCCCGTCGACCTGTCGTTCGACGTGGGGGAGTCGGTGACCGACGCCGAACCGCTGCAGGCATATGAACGGCTGCTGCTCGACGTCATCGAAGGAGACCGAACCCTGTTCACCCGCGCCGACGAGGTCGACCGGCTCTGGCAGGTATGCCAGCCGATTCTGGCGTCACCCCCGCCGGTACACAGTTACGCCAAGGGTTCCTGGGGGCCGAAAGCCGCGCGGGTACTGACCGACTGGCAGCTACCCGATGACTGAACAGCCCCTGGCCATCGCTGAACACGGCCTGATCGGTGATCTGCGGACCTGCGCTCTGGTCGGCACCGACGGAACCATCGACTGGTTCTGTGCGCCCCGCTTCGACTCGCCCAGTGTCTTCGGAGCGATCCTCGACGACCACCAAGGCGGAAGCTGGCGGCTGACACCCTGCACCGATGTCACCCGGACCCAGCAGTTCTACTATCCGGACACGGCGGTGTTGATCACCCGCTTCCTCACCGAGGACGGCGTCGTCGAGGTGCACGATTTCATGCCGGTGCTCGCACCCGAGGAATCCGAACACCGGCAACGGCTGGTTCGCCGGATCAGCGGCGTGCGCGGTTCCATGCGTCTACAGATGCGGCTCGACGCACGCCCCGACTACGCCCGCCAGTCATGCACCGCCGAGCACTCCGGGGACGGGGTCCTCATCACCGGCGACGGAGTACGGCTCGGGTTGATCGCATCGACCGATCTGGAGATCGACGATGCGGGTGAGAACAGCATCGTGACAGCCAATTTCAAGCTCAGCACCGGAGACACCGCGCTGTTTGTGCTGGAACTACTCGACGACGGTGACGCGGTCACCGCCGACTCGATGAGCCGAACCGATGCGCTGTTCGACGCCACCATCGCCTTCTGGCGGGACTGGATTGCGACCTCCGGCTACACCGGGCGCTGGCGCGAGACCGTGCACCGTTCGGCCATCACGCTCAAGCTGCTCACCCACGAGCCCAGCGGGGCGATCGTCGCGGCGCCGACCGCCAGCCTGCCCGCACCGGTGGGCGGCAGCCGCAACTGGGACTACCGGTACGTGTGGATCCGCGATGCCGGGTTCAGTATGTACGCCCTGTTGCGACTCGGATTCGTCAATGAGGCAAGTGAATTCACCCGCTGGTTGTCGGAGCGGATGGGCCAGCGCGATGGTGACGAGGACCGCCGGCTGGGGCCGCTACGTGTTCTCTACGATATCGACGGGAACCTGCCGGAAGAGCAGGAACTGAAAAACCTTTCCGGATATCGGGACTCGAGTCCGGTGCGGGTCGGCAACGCAGCCGCACACCAGCTGCAGCTCGACATCTACGGTGAGATCATCGATTCGGTCTACCTGTTCAACAAGTACGGTCCGGGCATCAGCCACGACGCGTGGAACGATGTCACTGCCATCGTCGACTGGGTCGCCGACAACTGGGACCGCCCGGATGCGGGTATGTGGGAGATCCGCGATGAGCCCAAGTGCTACACTACATCCCGGCTGATGTGTTGGGTGGCGATCGAACGTGCCATCCGCATCGCCAGGCAGCGGGGGTTGCCCGGAGATCTGGTCGCCTGGTCCACGGCGCGCGACGCGATCTACGACCGGATCATGACAAAGTCGTGGAACGCGGATCTGCAGACATTCACCCGGGTGGAAGGTGGTGACGACCTCGACGCGGGGCTGCTGCTGATGCCCATGGTGAAGTTCCTGTCGCCGGCCGACCCGCGCTTCCTCTCGACGCTGGAGGCCATCGAAAAGCATTTGGTCACAGACAGTCTGGTGTTCCGGTACGAGCCGGGCACCGACGGGCTGGACGGTGAGGAGGGCACCTTCTCCATCTGCTCCTTCTGGTATGTGGAGGCGTTGACCCGCGCGGGCCGGCTCGCCGATGCGCAACTGGCGCTGGAGAAGATGTTCACCTACGGCAACCACGTGGGCCTGTATGCCGAACAGGTCAGCGCGACCGGCGATCAGGTCGGCAACTTTCCGCAGGCCTTCACACACCTGGCGTTGATCAGCGCGGCGCTCAACTTGGATCGCGCACTGAACTGATTCTTACAGGGGCTGCACGTGGACCTTGTCGGTCGGGTGGTTCTTGGACCGGTAGAGCGCGGTGTCGGCAGCCCGCATCACCACGCGCGCCTCGACGTACCGGGTGAACGGCGCCACGCCCACCGACAGACCGATGCGGCGCACCGGATCGTCCGGGGACGCGGTCTCGGCGATGCCGGCGATTGCGGCGACCAGCCGGTGCGCCAGATCGACCACCTCGGTGATCGATCGTCGCTGCACCACCAGGCCGAATTCGTCTCCACCCCAGCGGCATACGATGTCTGCGTCGTCGGCGGTGGAGCGCAGCCGGCGGGCGATCACGACCAGCAGCTCGTCGCCGGCGATGTGACCGTTGGTGTCGTTGACCGCCTTGAAGTTGTCCAGATCGCAGTACGGCAACGCGACCACAGCGGTGTGGCCGGTGGCCAGTAAGTCGGTACGGCGGTCCAATTCGCGGAGACCGACCGCCCGCACCTGTAGGCGGGTGAGTGCATCATGTTCGGCGATATGGCGCATCTCGGTCATCGCCGCGCGCGCCGCGGTACGGTCGATCACGCTGCAGATGTAGCGGTCGCAGCCGGCCAGAGCGTCGACCCGCTGGATCGCGATGTGCACCCACCGGTTCCATTGCTGCCCGCGCGGGTGGTGCAGCCGGCATTCGTCGGCGACGACGGTACTGCGGCCGGACGGCAATTCGGCCAGGTGGGCGACGATGTGCCGCTCGTCCCCGATATCGACCAGCTCGGCCAGCGGTCGGTCGATGAGTTCCCGCAGTCGATCGTCGAGGACCGCCGTCGGTGAGGGAGACGCGCTGAACGCCGCCCGGTACAGATTGGCCGCATCGGCGGCCGCGTCGAAGGCGTGCACACGCTTGATCGCAGTACCGGCTTGCCCGGTGAAAAGCTCCAGCAGCGTGCGTTGTTCGGCATCCGGCGTCAGGCCCGACCTCGGTAGATCGACGCTGATCACGCCGAGCAGCTCACCCGGTGCCCGCCACATCGGCGCCAGCAAGGCGAACTCGGGCTGCCATGGCTCGATCAGTGGATCGTCGGATCCTGCGGGCCGGGGGCGCGTCGATGCGTTCCTGCCAGGGGTCCAGGTGCGGTACCGACTCGTCGAGGTCGGGCTCGCGCAGGAATCGGAGCTCGCCCCACGCGGTGTCGGAGTCCAAGAGGTGGAGCCAACCGTCGTGCGACATGGTGCCGCCGCGCAACTGTTCCATCTCGGGCGGGCCGACGACGATCCGGACGGCCAGGTGCCCATGGCGGGTCCGCATGTTGACCGCGACGGCATCGAACCCGATGACGTCGACCACGGCGCGCGCGATCAGCTCGAGGACGCCGTCGAGATCCTGACCGCTGCCGAGTTCCTGGACGGTCGCCATGATCCGGGTGAGCACCTCACGGCGAAGGTTCACGGTGTCCGGCACCTGACCATTGCGGCAAACCCGCAAAGTGCTGGGGACGGTGTTGGGCGATGGCCGCCCGACCGCGGTGGCCAAAACGGCCTCAGCGCGCCGCCCAGTGGCTAGCCTCATGTGACATCGGGCGTTGTCCGTGTCGGGTAAGGCGCAGGGGGGTCGACGATGCAGGGTGTCGAGCGGTGGGACGCGCGACGAAAGGCCAGCTCGCTGCGCTATGGCGCCGGCATTGTGGCCGTCTGCGCGGCGCTGGTCGTTGCACCGGTGCACGGCGTCGCGTGGGCGGATGACACCGGGTCGTCGTCGACCGCCGGCACCACCTCGTCGGATCGCAGCGACACCAAGACGTCGGAATCGACCGATGCCAAGGGCGCGGCGGGCGAACCCGAGTCGCCGGGTCGGCCCGATCGCGACAAGCCCGAGCCGGACACCTCCGAGCCCGACGATACCGAGCCCGACGACACCGAGCCCGACGACACCGAGCCCGACGACACCGACACCGATACCGCCGAGGACGCCGCCCAAGAGACTCCCGACGCAGACGATCCCGATACCGAGAGGACGGACCCGGACGACGAGAAGCCGGAGTCGAAGGGCCCGCGCAGCTCGGCGGCGACACCGGACCGCGACGAGCTGATCGTCACCCGCCCGTCCACCCGATCGGTGCACACGGTGCGCACGGCGACCGCGCCGGCGGCCGCCGGCGTCATCGACATCCCGACACCACAGCCCCAGGCTGCGGTCACCGCTGCGGCGGTGGCACCGGCGCTGACGGGCGCCGTGGGTACCGCGGCCGTCGAGGTCACCACACCCACACCGCCGAAACCGTTGGCGCCCATCGCCACAATCCTTGAACTGCCCGGCCGCATCGTCAACGCGGTCCTGCAGTTCCTCGACCTCACCTCCGCGATCGGTCCGCGCAGCCCGTTCAACATCGCGCCGATCAACGACCTGCTGTTCGCCGCATTCCGCGAACTGGAACGTCTGGTCGGTCTGCACAAGACCCCGGCCGTGCAGCCGGTACTGCCCACCATGATCTACACCGGGCCGACGGACCGCCCGACCCCGACGGTGGCGCAATTCCTCAATGCCTCGACGGCGGCGTACGGCTGGGGCACCACACCGGGTGGCATTGTCCCGTTGACCGATGCCAACGGATTTCAGCTGCAGGCCACCAATGTCTTCTCCGGAATGTCCGGCAAGGCGTGGGTGACCGAGCAGGGGCAGATCATCATCGCCTACCAGGGCACCACCGGCGGGACGAATCTGCTGGTCAACCCGCTCATCACGCTGACCCAACTGGCCGCGGACATGCAGGTGATCCTCACCGGCACCACACCGTTGGCGTTCTACGACGCGCTGCGATTCGCCCGGCGGGTGCAGGAGGAGGCCGCGCTGCAGGGCTACGCGGCCGAGGACGTCTTCGTGACGGGTCATTCGCTGGGTGGCTGGGAGGCCCAGTTCGTCTCACAACGCACCGGGTTGGCCGGGATCGGGTTCGAGGGACCCGGTTTGAACACCAAGGTGCCGGGCAACGGCGCCGATACGAACTTCGTCAACATCGTCCAGTACGGCAGTCCGGCGGCCTTTATGGCCACCGATCTGCCTGGGCTGCAACCTTTCATGCCGCCGTATGTGCCCGGCGGCGGCAGTAAGCCGCATTACGGTCCGATCGTCGTGATCGGCGACCGGGAGGCGATGAATCCGTTGGTCAACGCCTCGGCGATGTTCGGCAAGAGTCTGATCGGCAGCCTCGTCTTCGCGATCGACTTCCTGGGCAACTTCTTCCAGTACCACCTGATGGGGGTGCAGGCCTATCACCTGGACGTCGACCCGGACCCCGGCGTGGTGCCGTGGCTGGGCACCCGGCAGGGCACCGTGCACACCGGATACGGCGAACTGACCATCCAGCAGCTGCTGGCGGCAGCCTCGGATGACGGGATTCTGATCACGCCGTAGCGACGCCGGAGTGCACAGGTCGGCGGCCCAGCCGACCGGGTGACGTCAGCGCAAATTTCAGGAATGTTTCCTGTCAAAAACCTGTGAGACCAGAAAATTTACGTCTTTCGGCATGCTTTCTCACAGATTTCCGTCCAAGATGGCTACCCGAATCGCCTAAGAAGCGTAAACGTGGACGGGACTCGCCCGAGCCGCGAACCTAGGGAGCCAGATGAGCAAGCTGGGCACAGCCCTGCGCAAGACCACAGTCCTGTCCTGCCTCGCCGCCCTTGCGGTGTTCGGGGTCGCCGCCTGCGGCAGCGACGACGAGTCCGGCGGCGGGGGAGAGATCAACATCTCGATGACGTCCTTCCCGGACTACATCGACCCGCAGCTGTCCTACACCCTCGAAGGGTGGGAGGTGCTCTACAACACGTACACCCCACTGCTGACCTACAAGCACGCCAAGGGCGAAGAGGGCACCGCGGTGGTCCCCGGGCTGGCCGAGGACATGCCCGAGATCTCCGACGACGGCAAGACCTACAAGCTGAAACTGCGTTCGGGGATGAAGTACTCCGACGGCACCGATATCAAGGCCTCCGACTTCACCTACGCGATCCAGCGGCTGTTCAAGGCCGACTCGGGTGGTTCGGTGTTCTACAGCGGCATCGTCGGAGCACCTGAGTATGCGGAGGGAACGGCCGACACCATCTCCGGCATCGGCACCGACGACGCCACGGGTGACATCACCATCACCCTGGACGCCCCGAACGGCACCTTCGAGAACGTGCTGGGACTGCCGTTCGCGGCACCCGTGCCGCCGAGGACCCCGCTCTCCGATGACGCGACGAACGATCCGCCCGCATCCAGCGGCCCGTTCATGATCACCAGTGTCGAAGCGCCGCAGACCATGACGCTGGAACGCAACCCGAACTTCCAGACCGTCATCGATGCCGGGGCCACCGAGGTCGCCGACGCGAACGTCGACAAGATCATCGTGACCCAGAACAAGAGCAACACCGCCCAGGTCACCGGCGTGCAGCAGAACACCATCGACTTCATGGTCGACCCGCCGGACGCCGACCGCCTGCAGGAGGTGAAAACCCGCTTCGCGGACCGATTCCGGATGGAGGAATCGATCAACACCTACTACTTCTGGATGAACAACCAGACTGCGCCCTTCAACGATGTGCGGGTCCGCCAGGCCGTCAACTACGCCATCGACCCGGAGGCGCTCAACCGGGTATTCGGCGGACGTCTGCACCCGACCCAGCAGGTACTGCCGCCGGGCATGCCGGGTTACGAGGAGTACAAGCTCTACCCGGGGCCCGATATGGACAAGGCGAGAGCACTTCTCGCCGAGGCGAATCCGGTTGACCGTGACATCACCGTGTGGACCAACGACGAGCCCGACCGCAAGCGCATCGGTGAGTACTACCACGACGTGCTCAACCAGATGGGCTTCAACGCGACGCTCAAGGTAATTGCCGGCGACGTCTACTTCACCACCATCGGCAACCAGTCCACCCCGGACCTGGACACCGGTTTCGGCAACTGGTTCCAGGACTTCCCGCACCCGGACGACTTCTTCCGGCCGCTGCTCAACAGCGATGCCATCCTGCCGACCAACGGAAACAACTTCTCCCGGGCGTCCTACCCGGACCTCGACGCCAGGATGGACGAACTGCTGAGCAGGCAGCTCACCGAGGGTGACACCGAGGCGCAGTATGCGGCACTGGACAAGGCCTACATGGAGCGGGCGGCGTGGGCGCCGTACGGCAACGAGCAGTTCACCACGTTCGTCTCGGACCGTATCGACTTCGACAAGGCCTATCACCATCTCCTGTTCAACCAGGACTGGTCGGCGTTGGCGCTGAAGTAGGTATGTCCACCCCGTCCGATGCCGTCGAAGCACCCGGGGAACCCGTTCTGCCGGTGGGTGTCCCCGCAGCCCGGATCCGCGGACGCAGTCCGTGGTACCTGGCCTGGCTTCGGCTGCAGCGCAACAAGGTCAGCCTCGCCTTCGGCGCGCTGTTCGTCCTGATCGTGCTGTTCTGCCTATCCGCCCCGCTGTGGGCCGACCACGTGGCGCACACCGGGCCCAACGAAAACCACATCACCGACACCGTGCTCATCGACGGGCAGCAGGTCGACGTCGTCTCACCCGACGGCACCCCGATCGGGCCGGGCCTGCACGGCCGGTATCTGCTGGGCGCCGATCAGAACGGCCGAGATGTCATGGTGCGCCTCATGTACGGCGGCCGGACGTCCATCTACATCGGGGTGGCGGCCGCCGCCATCACCACGGTGCTCGCCGTGGTGATCGCGCTGCTCTGCGGCTACTACCGCGGCTGGGTGGACGCCACCCTGTCCCGGGTGATGGATGTGGTGTGGGCGTTCCCGGTGCTGCTGCTGGGCATCGCGCTGGGAACCGCACTTGCCCTGGGCGGGTTGAAGATCGGCGCTCTTCAGGTGGCCGGTGACTCGTTGTGGATCCCGATCATGATCATCGGGCTGGTCTACGTGCCGTACATGGCCCGACCCATCCGCGGTGAGATCCTGGCGCTGCGGGAGAAGGAGTTCATCGAGGCGGCGGTGGCGCAGGGCAAGGGCCCGGTACGCATCATGGTCGGCGAGCTGCTGCCCAACGTGGTCTCGACCATCATCGTGTTCTTCACCCTCAACATCGCCAACAACATGCTGCTGGAATCGGCGCTGTCGTTCCTGGGTGCCGGGGTGCGGGCACCGAATGCCTCCTGGGGCACCATGATCGCCGACGGCTACCAGACGATCTACACCGCGCCGCACCTGACCATCGTCCCCGGCCTTATGATCGTGCTGACGGTGTTGTCGCTCAACGTGTTCGGTGACGGCCTGCGGGACGCCCTGGATCCGCGCGCCAAGATCCGGTTGGAGCACTGACATGGTGCGTTTTGTGGTCCGACGGCTGGCCGGCATGGTCGGGGTGTTGTTCGCGATATCGGTGCTGGTGTTCCTGATCTTCAACGTCATCCCCAACTCCGATCCGGCGGCCCGTATCGCGGGGAAGAACGCCGACCCGGAGCTGATCGCCCGGGTGAGCGCCGATCTGGGGCTCGATCAGCCGCTGTATGTGCAGTACCTGACCATGATGAAACAGATCTTCACCGGTCAGTTGACGTCGTATGCCAGCTCGCAGAACGTCGTCGAGCAGATTTGGAAGGGCCTGCCTGCCACGCTGTCGCTGTGTATCGGCGCCGCGATCCTCTGGATGGCGCTGGCGATCTGGTTCGGATACCTCAGCGCCGTGCACGCCGGCAAGTTCACCGACCGGGCCCTGACCATCCTGTCGCTGGTCGGCATCTCGATGCCGGTGTTCTGGCTGGCCGCGATCCTGTTGTACTACTTGAGCTTCAAGGCCGAACTGTTCCCGACGAGCAGTTATGTACCGCTGACCAAGGATCCACTGGAGTGGGCCTATCACCTGATCCTGCCGTGGCTGACGCTGGCGGTGCTCTACGTCGGGTTCTACAGCCGGGTGCTGCGCTCCAACATGCTCGACGTGATGAACGACGATCACGTGCGCACCGCCCGGGCCAAGGGCATCAGCGAACGGCAGGTGCGGATCAAACATGTGCTGCGCAATTCGATGATCCCGATCGTCACGTTGTTCGGGCTCGACTTCGGTGCCGTCGTGGGTGGTGGGGCGATCCTCACCGAGACGGTGTTCAACCTCAACGGTGTCGGTCTGTATGCGGGCCAGGCGATCGGCTCGCTGGACCTGCCCCCGTTGATAGGGGTGACGATGTTCGGTGCGTTCTTCATCGTGCTGTTCAACACTCTGGTCGACATCGCATACGCATTCCTGGATCCTCGGATCCGGCTGGGAGAGGCGGCACCGGTATGAGTCCCTTGCTCGAAGTCGACAATCTGCGGGTCAGTTTCGCCACCGAGGACGGTGTGGTGAACGCCGTCGACGGGGTGTCGTTCTCCCTGGCCGCCGGGGAGGTGCTCGCCATCGTCGGCGAGTCCGGATCCGGCAAGAGCGTGACCGCGCAGACCGTGATCGGGCTGACCCGCGCCCCGAACACCACGATCGGCGGTGCGGTGCGCTTCGGCGGCCGGGACCTGACCGACCTGACCGACCGCGAATTACAAAGCGTGCGAGGCGAACACATCGCGATGGTGTTCCAGGATCCGATGACCTCGCTGAACCCGGTGTACCGGGTGGGTGATCAGATCGTCGAGATGATTCGCGCCCACCGGGACGTCTCCCGCGGCGAGGCCCGCGACCGGGCGGTCGAGTTGCTGCGCACCGTCGGCATCCCCAACCCGGAACGGCGCGTGCGTGATTACCCGCACGAGTTCTCCGGCGGGATGCGCCAGCGGGTGATGATCGCCATGGCGTTGGCGCTGGAACCGGAGGTGCTGATCGCCGACGAACCCACCACCGCGTTGGATGTCACCATCCAGGCCCAGATCCTGCGGCTGCTGGCCGATCTGAACGCCGAACGTGATCTCGCGGTGGTACTGATCACCCATGATCTCGGTGTGGTCGCTGAGGTTGCCGACCGGGTGCTGGTCATGTACGGCGGCCAGGTCGTCGAGGACGCCGGCGTCGACGCGATCTTCTACGATCCCCAACATCCCTACACCTGGGGGCTTTTCGGTTCGCTGACCCCGCTGGATGCGCCGCAGCATTCGCGGCTGCCGCAGATCGGGGGCGCCCCGCCGTCGCTGCTGGCGCTGCCGCCCGGGTGCCGCTTCGCGCCGCGGTGCCCGCATGTGTTCGAGAACTGCACGCAGCTGCCGCCGTTGGAGACCCGCGCCGCGGTCGGGCACCTGGACCGGTGCTGGCTGGACCCGGTGCAGAAGATGGCCCTGCGTGAGGTGGACGGCCGGATCGGGCTGCGGAAGCCGGTGGCACTGTGAGCGCCGGAGAGCCACTGCTGCAGGTGGCCGATCTGGTCAAGCATTTCCCCATCAAGGCGGGCGCGATCATCGAGCGGGAGGTGGCGCGGGTCCGCGCGGTGGACGGGGTCAGCCTGACCCTGCACGAGGGCGAGACGCTGGGACTGGTCGGCGAATCCGGTTGCGGCAAGTCGACCTTGTGTCGGCTGATCCTGCAGCTGATGGCGCCGACCTCCGGATCGGTCCTCTTCCAGGGCCAGGAACTGGTGGGCCGGTCGCGGCGGGATCTGCGCCCTATCCGTCGCCACATCCAGATGGTGTTCCAGGACCCGTACGCGTCGCTCAACCCGCGCAAGCGGATCGGGCAGATCATCGGCGATGCCATCGAGTTGCACGGCCTGGCCGACGGTGGCGGGGTGAAGCGTCAGGTGCAGGATCTGCTCGACCGGGTGGGCCTGCAGCCCGAGCACTACAACCGCTTCCCGCACGAGTTCTCCGGCGGGCAGCGTCAGCGCGTCGGTATCGCCCGCGCCCTGGCGTTGCGGCCCAAGCTGATCATCGCCGACGAGCCGGTCTCGGCGCTGGATGTCTCGGTGCAGGCGCAGATCATCAACCTGTTCGAGGACCTGCAGGACGAATTCGGGTTGTCCTACCTGTTCGTCGCGCACGATCTCGGGGTGGTCCGGCACGTCTCGGACCGGGTCGCGGTGATGTACCTGGGCAAGATCGTCGAAACCGGGACGGCAAACGAGCTGTACGGCAAACCGTTTCATCCGTATTCCGGTGCCCTGCTGTCCGCGGTCCCGATCCCCGACCCGCGGCGTAACGCCGCCCGCGAGCGGGTGATCCTGGAGGGCGATGTGCCCAGCCCCATCGACCCGCCCTCGGGATGCCGGTTCCGGACCCGGTGCCGGTTTGCCACCGAGATCTGCGCGGCCGAGGAACCGGACATGATCGACCGGGAACCCGCGCACGGCGCGGCCTGCCACCACCCCCGCAATCTGGAGGCGGTGGCGGCCGGCTGATTCAGACTTCGGTGAGCACGGCCGCCTGATCCCGGTCGACCGAGGCGCGTTCCTGCTCGATCCGGTCGATCAACGCCTCGGCACGCTCCATCGAGCCGAGCAGCGCCAGCAGCGCGCCCTTCTCGGCGGCCGGGATGTCGGTGGCGTCGATGACCGTCCAGCGCATCGCCTCGAACTGCGCTGCCTCCAACACGGGTTCCGGTGTCTTCTTGGTCAGGTCGGCGGCACCGGTGGTCTCCAGCAGGGTGAGCTTGCGATCCAGGTGGTCCAGACCCTGGTCGAGCACCTCACGGCTGGCCGGGGTGAACTGGTCGCGCTCGATACGGCGGGCGATCTGGTACAGCGATTCGGTGAGTGAGCCGGTGAAATCGGCCTCCTCGATCATGCTGGCCACCAGGTCCATCTGCTCGCGGGTCCGGTCACCATGGAACAGCTGGGCTGAGTAGGCGCGGATCTCGCGGGACAGCGCGTCGATGGCGGCCGAATGCTCGGCGGTCTTCTTCATGTTGGCGTCCTTACCGCGGGCGCTGTCGAGGAACAGCCGACTCCCCTCCAGCGCACGGGCCACCTCCTGGCGCATGGCCGGCACCGCACGGTTGAAATCGTCGATCGCCTTGCGGTCCAGATACTTCGGCAGCGAGTAGTCCTCGGCGTCCTCGTTCTTGTGGCCGATGCGCATCAGCACCCGCTCGAACGTGCCCACGAAGGGGAACAGGATCAGCACGTTGAAGATGTTGAAGAAGATGGAGAACAGACCGACCGCGACCGGCACCAGCGGGAAGGCCTCCTCGCCGTCCACGATCACCGGGACACCCGGGTCGCCGCCGAAGAAGCCCATCACCCACTGCAGCACCGTGATGGCGGGGAAGAACAGCGCCAGCACCACGCAGACCCCGATGAAGTTGAACCCGATGTGCGCGTAGGCGGTTCGCTTGGCGTTCTTGGACAGGTTCAGCGAGGCGATCCACGAGGTGATGGTGGTGCCCAGGTCCGCGCCGATGGCGAAGGCGATGGCCGTCTTCCACTCCAGCACGCCGGAGGCACCCAGGCCCATCACGATGCCGATGGTGGCAGAGGAAGAGTGGATGAGCGCGGTGATCAGGGCGGCGATCAACGCGCAGGCGAGGACGCCGAAGAAGGTGGACGCGCTCAGGCTGGAGATGACGTCCATGACCTGCGGCATCTCACGCAGCGGCTTCAGCCCGCCGGTCATCAGGTTCAGACCGTAGAAGACCAGCGCAAAACCCATGGAGCACAACGCGATATTGCGGGTCTTGTCGCTCTTGGAGAAGACGTAGACGGAGGCGAAGATGCCGGCGAACAGCAGGCCCAGCGGCCCCAGCGGCATGGCGATCAGACCGTTGCCCAGTGTGGTGCCGATGTTGGCGCCCATGATGACGCCGATGGCGCCGCGTAGCGCGAGCACCCCGGAGTTCACCAGACCGACCGTCATCACGGTCATCGCGGTCGAGGACTGGATGATGCCGGTGATCAGGGTGCCGGCGAACACGCCCTTGACGGGACTGCCGGCCATCTTGCCGAGCAGGTCGCGCATCCGGTTCACCGACAGCGCCTGGATACCGCGCTCCATGAACTCCAGGCCCAGCAGGAAGATGCCGAGGCCACCGACGACGGGCGCGATGATTTCTTTGAGCAGGTCGACGTCCACAGTGTTCCTATTCGGGTGTCAGGCGGTGCCGGAGATGGCGGTGTTCCAGTAGTTTTCGACGTGCTCGCCGGCCGAGGACGGCAGCGGGACGTAGCCGAGGTCCTCGGCGCCGTCGCCGAAGTCCTCGATCAGGAATTTCAGGTAGCCCAGCGTGCGCTCGGTCTGCTGTTCGAACTTCGGGTCGCGTTTGACCATGACGTAGATGGCGACGGTGGCCGGGTAGGCCCGTGTGTCGTCGGCGGTGGCCAGGGAGTTGACGTAGTCGTCCTTGCCGCTCCAGTCGTGCGAGGTGGCCGCGGCGGCGATGGTGGCCGCGTTGGGGGTGACGTAGCTGCCGGCCTCATTGGCCAGAGCGGCGAGGGCAAGACCGGCGCGTTGGGCCTGCCCGTAGTCGACGTAGCCGATGGCGCCCGGGGTGTCACGCACGGTGCTCAGGACACCTTCGGTGCGCTCGGCACCTTTACCTGTCGGCCAGTCGATTTCGGTGCGTGTGCCGAGGGTCCACTGAGGGGTGCCGGCGGCGAGGAAGCCGGTGAACCCGCGGGTGGAGCCGGAGCCGTCGCTGCGGTGGACCGGGGTGATGTCGGTGTCCGGTAACTTCACGCCCGGGTTCAGCGCGGCGATCTTCGGGTCGTTCCAGCGGGCGATCTCGCCGAGGTAGATGGCAGCGAGTGATGCCGCGTCCAGGCGGAGCTCGGGGGTGCTGTCGAGGTTGTAGGCGATGCCGATGGCGCCCAGTGCGATCGGGAACTGGGCGACTCCGTGTTCCTTGAGCCCGTCGGCCGAGAGCGGATAGTCCGAGACGGCGAAGGCGACCTCGGGATCGGACAGCCGCATGATGCCGCCGAGGGAGCCGACGGGCTCGTATTCGATGCCGGATCCGTTGAGCACCCAGTCGTTTCCGGTCTGCTCGGGCCGGGTCGGGTCGTCGGCGGCCTGCGCGTTGCGGAAGGCGATGATGGAGCGCTCGATGAGCGGTTGGGCCAGGGTCGAGCCCGCGCCCTGGATCGCGGTCTGCTGCCCGCGTCCGGTGAGCAGCAGTGCGATGGCACCGATGATCACCAGGACCAGCACCGGGAAGACGATGCTGCGCCAGCGGGCTGCGCGGGTTCGCATGATGGGAACGCCGCTGTCGGGTGCGCCGAGCATCCCGCTCCTCAAGGTGGTTGCCAGACCGGGCGATTGCCGCGGACTGACGAAGTGAAGTCCTCGAGTGTGAACGGCTGGGAACTTGCTGCGGACTTGCTGTGGTCGAACATGAGAACTGTCTCATGCGGGCTGGCGGCAACGGGGCGAGCGACCGTGTCGGTACCTCGACACGCCGGGCCGAGCGACGTTATGCGGTCGCTCGTCGTCAGTTCTCGTTCGCTACATGGTGATCCGCACGGCAACTCGCTCCTTGCTGCCGCGCGCGATGATCCGCTCCACGAATGTGATCACGTGAAACTCGAAGCCGTACTTGGCCTTGATGAGTTGCCTGACGCGTTCCGTCTCCGCCGGGTCGGCATCGACGGCCGCTGAACCGGCCGTCGTGGCGGCGCCCTCGTTCACCTTTCCGGTCCGTCCGCAGGGCGCCAGTTCGACGCGGCTGTCGCGACGGATGCGCTTGACCTTCCAGCTGTCGGCGGGGGTCCACATCACCAAGGCGTCACCGTCACGCGCCAGCCACATGGCCGTGGCGACCTTCTCACCGCTCTTCTTGAACGTCGCCAGGGATACGAACTTCTCGCCGGCGAGGGAGGACAAGTCATCGGTCATGACCACAATCATGCAGCCGAGTGCAGTTTCGGTGCACGGGCCGATGAGAACGGGTAGGTCCCGACCCGGCTGAGACACGTGCGTTCAGCCGCGTCGCTGGCGGGGCCGAGTTGGCTCACACCACGCAGTTCATCTGCGCGGGCCGGAAGATGTGGAGCCGATGACGGGAATCGAACCCGCGTATTCAGCTTGGGAAGTGTTTTCGACGCCCGAACGGGTGAGTGATAGACGCTGGTAGGCGTGCTGCCGAAGACCAACATTTGCACTGCTCAGATGCAGTTTCGCTACGGCTAGCGGACGCCTCCGGTACGGCCACAGTTCGGCTGCGTATACGGGACCAACGCGACACGCCTGCACACCCGACGAGGTCTGTCGGTCGTCGTTGGGACGATGGCACGCGTGGACTCCGCGTGGATTGGTGTCATCGGTACCGGCATCGGCGCTCTGGCGACCGGGTTGCCTTCGCTCGGAAGCGCTGTGGTGCAGAGCATGAGCGCGCGCGGGCAGAGGAAGCACGACGCGGAACAAGCGCGCATTAAGCGCGAAGCCGACGACGCCGCTGCCGAGAAAGCACGCGTTCACGAAGCGGCCGAACGGGAAGCCGCCGACGCGGCTCAACTCCGCACTCAACGTCGCCAGAAGATTGACCGATGGCGCGCGGAACTCAGCAAGGCCGTAGATGCCGAGGACGAGTGGCGGGTCAACAACTACGGCGACATCGTCCGCCCGAACCTAATCGGATTGCCGTGGTTCGAGGAGATGCGTGGCTATCTGTCGGACACGTTCAGCTTTGCAACGGATGTACATGCGGACGGTGAGATGGTGGGCCACCTGTCCCGCATGATCTCTCATCTGGAGCGCGAGTGGCTGGGTGATTAGACCGGGTTGGGGCAGCCCGGTCGCGGGCGACGGGCCAGACAACCCGCGACCAGGCCGACTAGGGGCCGGTAACGGGCGCTGCTGGGCCACCCGCTACCGGCCTGCTCACTGGGCGACGATGGCGCCGGGATTGCCCCGCGCCTCGCCGCGGCGTGCACGCCGCGGCGGGTCGTCCATGCTGGGCGCTTTGGGCCGGTAAGCGCCGCCATCCTCTGGGGTCGCGTACTCCGCACTAGGCGGCACCGGCCCCGACCCCCACGACAGCTCGCTGGGGCCGGTGTCTTCGGCACCGCGAGCGTGCGCGCGGTCGCCGTACCAACCCTTCTTGAAGCCCATAACGGTTACCGGTGGGCGACGATCACGGGCGCGGTGTAGTTCGCGTTGTTTGTGATCTGGATGGCGACGGCTGCGCCCCGGTGCCGAACGCCGGTGCCGAACGCGCGAGTGTAGAAGTGCTCCTGGATCGGGTACGGCCCGACGCCGGGAATCACCCTGAGGCCGTGGTATGCCGAGTTCTGATGTTCACGAAAGCCGACCGGGTTGTCGTTGGAGTTGGCCCCGCCGGTCGCGGCGATGATGACGAAGCCCTGCGGGATGAAGGACGACTCAACCAATAGCGCACCACCGTACGAACCAACGACCGGCTGACCCGCATACTCCGGTGGTGGAGTCGCGCCCTCGACGTGCTCATGCGTGATGCGGGCCGGGGCGTTGCTTGACCTCAGCACGGCGGCGGGCCGGATGGTGGCGCACGACGTCATGGGGTTCGCCCAGCACGAGCGTGAACTCATCTCCGAGCGCACAAAGGCCGCCCTCGACGCCAAGAAGGCGCGCGGCGACCGCCTTGGTCGGCCCCGGTTGGCGAAGGCCGGTGTGGTGCGGCGAATCATGTTGGATCGCAACACCGGATTGAGCTTCGCCAAGATCGCAGCCGCCTTGGAGGCCGAAGGCATCTTGTCGCCTGCTGGTCGGCCAACCTGGCAGCCCTCAACGGTGCGACGCATCTACGCGAGTGCGACGGCGACCACGGTCGGGGTCGGTGCATGAGCTTCCGTCGTCTTGACCGGTACTCGCCCGGCGAGCCTGTGCGCGTGGTTGCGCCGGTTCCCGGCGACAACCACCAGGGGCATGTCGGCACCGTTGACCGGACCTACGCCGACGCGGGCGACATGCTCCACCGTGTCGTATTCGCCGATGGCCAGGTGGCCGACTACTACATCGATGAGCTCAAGAGCACCCGCACGGAACCCAACTGGGGTCGGTTGACCACCGAACCCACACCGACCGAACAGGATTCATAAGATGGCAAGCGTTCAGAAGCGCGTACGCACCAGCGGTACAACAACATACGTGGTGCGGTGGTACACGCCCGACGGCAGCGAACGTACCAAGGGCGGGTTCCGCACCCGCAAGGACGCCAAGGCGTTCGCCTCCAAGGCCGAAGCGGAGACGTTGACCGGCATGGACTTCGACCCCGGCAAGGGCAAGATACTGTTCCGGGACGCAGCGGCGATCTGGTTGGAGTCGCGGAAGGCCGACACCCGCAACAACGCCGAGAACCACCGCTACGCGCTCGCCCCCGGCCGCAACCCGTCGAGGCGACGGCAAGACACTCGGCATTGACGCGGTGTTCGGCGGCTACCCGCTCAACAAGATCACCCGCGAGTACATCCAAGCGTGGGTCAACCGACTCACCGAGGCGGGCAAGAAGCCGTCGACCGTGCGGCACGCGTTCTGGACCGTCCGCATGGTCCTGGAGCAGGCCGTGGTGGATGGCCGGCTGGCGAAAAGCCCCGCCGAGTACATCAAGCTCCCCGCCGAGACCGGCACCAACGGCGGTCAGATCGGGGTAGTCGTGGACCGTGCCATGTTCCTCACCCCTGCACAGGTTTCTGCGCTTGTGGACGCCACCCCCTGGCCCTACAACGTCCTCATTCACGTCGCCGCTTGGGCGGGGTTGCGCGCGGCGGAATTCGGCGGGCTCACCATCGCCAACGTCGAATTGCCTGAGCCGTCACTGAACCCGAACGCCCCGGCGAAGCCAGGCGTGTTCCGCGTCCAGCAGGCTGCGCGGGCGAAGGGTGCTGCCATCGAGTACGGCCCGCTGAAGACCAAGCAGAGCTACCGCCGCGTGCCGTTGACCGCCGAGACGACCGCGTTGCTGCGGGACTATCTCGCAGGGCACCCGCGTGCCGATGAACCCGACGCGCCGCTGTGGCCCGGTATGTCGCTGACGCGGCCCCGGCCGAGCGGACTGCGGGCCGACGCCGCCGCACCAGGAGCGGCCACTACGGGTGTGAAAGAGGCAGGCCCGAGCACGACCGCGAAGGACCGCGCGCGAAGGTGGACCCCAACCAATCGTTCCACTCGCTGCGCCACACATACGCGAGCCTGTGTCTCGCGGCGGGCATCCGGCCCATCGACATCGCGGAGTTGATGGGGCACCGGGACGTCAAGACGACGCTGACCGTCTACGCGCACCTGATCAACACCGACGACCACACGGGCAACATGGCCGCGCTCGGCGCATTGTCCGCCCCGCCGCAGAATGCCAGCCACGGCGGCAACGTCGTAAGTCTCTGGGGCTAACTTGGTGAGGTGTCCCGAGACAGACCCTTGGGTTTTGATTTGAGTACCGACGCAGCGACGTCAGCGCGCATGCAACGCCAACGGCGGCGTGACACGTCGATCGAGGTGGCGTTACGGTCGCGCCTGCACGCGGCCGGACTTCGGTACCGACTGCACGAACGACCGTTGCCGGGCCTAAGGCGCGAAGCCGACATCGTCTTCCGTCGGGCGAAGGTAGCGGTGTTTGTCGATGGATGTTTCTGGCATGGCTGCCCAACGCATTCTTCAAAACCAAAGCGTAACAACGATTTTTGGCGCACAAAGATCCAGAGGAACAGTGAGCGAGATCACGCGACCGATCAAGCACTTCGCGATGCTGGATGGCTTCCCGTTCGGGTCTGGGAACACGAGTCCGTCGAGGAGGCTGCCGCCTCAGTTCAGAAGGTCATCGAAAAGCGTTTAGCTAGAGGTTGATTCAACGAACTCACGGAGTGGACTCAAGTCATGCTCCCATAGGATGATCACTCCGCGATCTTGGGCCGTCGTGAGGCAGGACAAATCGAATACGCCCGCGAGGACTACGCCCGTGAGTGCCTGCGTACCAAAGTGGGCCCTCCAGGCATCGGACTTTCCGCCGACCTCCCGGTTGACTCGCTTCCATCCGTTCTTGGGGCCATTCGAGACTTTGCATTCGAGCGCGAGCAGCCGACCGTCAAATAGTCGGGCGGGAACATCACACTTCGCTCCGGCGAGCCTGCGCTCGCGGCTGTATCCGCCGCGTGGCATATCGTCAATGAATTGGATTGGAGCGCGGGAATCTTCGAGTGTCAGCCCGGCATCGTTGAGGGTCTGCGCAGTGAGTGATTCTTGGCGCGAGGATGCTTCACCACGTCGCTCCGTACCGATCTGTTGGGCAGCCCACAGCACGGTCGTCGCGAGGATCGCACTTTCCCGCTCCAATTCCGATGGAGCTCGATTCTGGGCGAGCCAAGGAAAGCGCACCGGGTCGACAACGACGCGGATCGCCTCGGCGGTGTCCTCTGCGAAGGCCGGTGGCACCGAACGGAACTTGGGCCCACCAACCAGAGTCCACAAGTCCTCTTGGCTGATCGGGGGTCCGCACAGATAACGGCACGCCTGCCAGGACTGGGGATCGGCCTCGAAGACTGCGCCCGTTAGATTTCGGATGTCGTCTGAAGCAGCAAATACTTGTTCGACCCGTGGGCGCAGTTGGTTGTACATGCGCTCGAATGCCTTCGGCCCCTCTTCGCGGCGAAGATGGGTGAACGCGGCTTCCGATGCGTCGCGGGCAGCCCTCAGCTCCTCGGTGGTCCAGCGAGGAGGTGCGACGAACGATGGCGACACCTTGGCAAGTCTGCCATCGAGCGCCCTGAGATCCGGCCCGACACGGCCGAATGTGCGGTGTAACCAGTCGCCCGCTACTTGGTAATGATTCGCGTGCGTAGATTTCCGTTGACTCGGTGCTCCGCCTCCGTATACCGAACGCGTTTTGTCAGGTAATCCGGCCACGGCGGCATAGGAGGCGGCGTCTCTACCGGACCCTTGCGCACGGCATCGAGAAGTGTGCGGCCGATGGCTTCGACGGCGTCTATCTGAACGGCGTTACCAATGTGCCGGAAGAAGTTGCTGGTCTTTCCGGCGAATCGCCATTCTTGCGGGAAGCCCTGCAGCGCAGCGCATTCCTGCCAAGTCAAGCGACGCAAATCATGATCCCCGGGGACCTTGATCCAGTCGGGAGTTGCGGCGGTTCGGATAGTTCGCGAAGGCAGGCCAAGGTCGGCGAAAAAGCCGTCTTGCCGGTAGCCCCACTGCCCGCTTGGGCGGTTGTTCATCACGCGGCCCTTCGTGCGAAGGCCGGTGCCGGGAGTCAACTGGCGTAGAGCGTCGCCATCGACCCCGCTCGGACGAACGACGAACTCTTCTTGTGCTGGAGGCAGCGAATCCAGGAGTTCACCGAGCGAGACCCATGGCTTAAGGCCGTTCTCGCCGTACCGATGATGGGTTGCTTCCGGAAATTCTGGCAGCTCATGATCTGCGGTCGCGATGAGGTAGAGACGGACTCGCCGTTGTGCTGCTCCGTAGTCTGCAGCGTTGAGTGTGGCAATTCGGCTGGAATAACCGTGATTTCGGAGGTCGCGCTGAATACTGCGCAGCACCTCTCCGGGTGCGCCGTTCGGGCCGACAGCGGTGACAAGGCCACGGACGTTCTCAAACAGGACATAGCGAGGCTGCAGTTCATCGACGAGACGGATCATGTGAGCGATCAGCTGGCCACGGGAATCGTTCAGACCCTTCTGATGGCCCGCCGACGACCATGGTTGGCAGGGCGGCCCGCCTGCCAACAGGTCAGGGCGCCAGTCTGGACCTGCCGTTCTTGGGCGTAGCTCGTCCGCCGTTAGTACCGAGACGTCCTTCTCGATCAGGTTCGTCTTCGCCAAGTGCTTTCCGCGGCGGCCTTTGATCGGGATGCCGGCGGCTTTGCTTGCGCGGAGAGTGTCCATCGCGTCCGTCGCGTGGTCCGTCGCCGTGACGATCTCCCAACCGGCGCGTTCGAGAGCGATGTCAAAACCTCCGGCCCCGGCAAACAGACTTACCGCCTGCGCCTTGCGCGTACTACGCGGTGCCATCGCAACCCCCTTCGGTTTATCGAACATGTGTTCGAATCATAGATCTTGGCGCCGACAAGAATTACACGCGTGTGAGAAGGCGGTTGCATCAAGACCTGATTGTCGTCGACACCGGCTGTCTTCGGGGGAAGCGCGCCGTGATCAATTAAGGAGGATCGACGGGCAAAATCTCGGAGGAGGATACGGGACCGTTACGGGACCGCCAGCCTTGACGGAGCGGCTACAGAACAAGAATGCCCTGTTAGGCATGGAGCCGATGACGGGAATCGAACCCGCGTATTCAGCTTGGGAAGCTGATGTTCTGCCATTGAACTACATCGGCACGTTCGTTGAGGAAGGCTAGCATCCGCAGGTCACATACCGGACGCGACCCTGGGAGAGTCATGAAACGCCTCGCCGCAGTCATGGCACTGAGCATCGCCACAGCGCCGGCCGCCCACGCCACCCCACCGGACGGCGAGATCGAACGCACCGACCTCGCCAAGGGCACCAGCTCCGAGCCGGTCGTCATCGACACCACCGGCCCGACCACCCTCTATGTCCAGGAGCTGCTGCTGCACGCGCCGTCGAGCAGCGGCTGGCACACCCACCCGGGCGTCGAGCACACCGTCATCACCGGCGGCACCGTCACCCTGCAGACCGCCACGCAGTGCGCGCCGACGCCGTATCTGACCGGGCAGGCCATCGTCATCCCCGCCGGGGTGCCGCACATCGTGCGCAACGACAGCCCGCACGAGGCCAACGCCGTCGTCACCTACACACTGCCGGCCGACCTCCCGGTCCGCGCGGACGCGCCAGCCGCTTGCCCCTGACGTCAGCCAGTTAGGCTCACCGGGTGCTGCTCTCCGATCGCGACATCCGCGCCGAGATCACCGCGGGCCGCCTGGCGCTGGACCCGCTCGACGACGACCTGATCCAGCCCTCCAGCGTCGACGTCCGCCTCGACAGCCTGTTCCGGGTCTTCAACAACACCCGGTACACACACATCGACCCGGCGCTGCGGCAGGACGATCTGACCACCCTGGTCGAACCCAAGGAGGGTGAGCCCTTCGTGCTGCACCCCGGCGAGTTCGTGCTCGGGGCCACGCTGGAACGCTGCTCGCTGCCCGACGACCTGGCCGGCCGCCTGGAAGGCAAGTCCTCGCTGGGCCGCCTCGGCCTGCTGACCCACTCGACGGCCGGGTTCATCGATCCCGGTTTCACCGGGCACATCACTCTGGAGCTGTCCAACGTCGCCAACCTGCCCATCACGTTGTGGCCGGGCATGAAGATCGGCCAGCTGTGCCTGCTGCGGCTGACCAGTCCCGCCGAACATCCGTACGGCAGCAGTAAGGCCGGATCGAAGTACCAGGGACAGCGCGGGCCGACGCCGTCGCGGTCCTACCTGAACTTCCCTCAGCCCTGAACCCGCGTAGGGTTTGTTACGTGCTCTAGCTAATACCGTCGGCTGTAACGGCGGTGCTGCTCACGGCGATGAATTATCTAGTTGCCGGTTTGTGTCGAGAGCCTGATATCGGCGAAACGAGCGATGTAGCAAACGTTTTGGAGGGGTAAGTGGACATCGTATTGGGTGTGTCCCTGACGCCTACGACGGTGCGGATGGTGCTGGTCGAGGGGGAGAAGGGCGACGGCGCGACCGTCGATCACGACGTCTTCGAGGTCTCTGCCTCTGAAGGCTCAGCAATGTCGAATGCGGCGGATCAAGTGGTCGCGGCGGTGCTCGGCACCCAGGAAAGCGCCGAGGCCGGCGGACATCATCTGCGGTCCATCGGTGTCACCTGGACCGATCACACCGACGCCGCGGCGCTGCGCGATGCGCTGGCCGCCCGCGGCATCCCCGACGTGATGCTGGTGTCCGAACTGCACGCCGCCGGCGCGCTGGCCCAGGCGGCCGGCCGTGCGGTCGGCTACAGCTCCACCGCTCTGCTGTTCCTCAACCGCGACACCGCCACCCTGTCGGTGGTCCGCGGCGAGGACGGCTCCGTGGTCAAGGTGCTCAGCCGCAGTCTGCACAGCACCGACGCGATGGCGGTGCTCGGTGAGATGGCCGCCGCGGTCGCCGGGCAGGACACCGCGCCCGACGGCATGTTCGTCGTCGGCTCCGGCGTCGACGTGGCCGCGGTCAAGGCCCACCTCGCCGACCTGGTGGGCATCCCGGTCAGCGCCCCGGAGGAATCCGGGCTGGCGCTGGCCCGCGGGGCCGCGCTGGCCTCGGCGAGTGCCCCGATGTACGAGGCATCCACCGTCGGCCTGGCCTACTCGCTGGATCCGGACGGCCCGACCGCCGGAGCGGAGGCCCTCGCCGCCGCCGAAACCCAGCTGGGTCCCACCGCGCTGCCCAACTATGTCGACGTCCCCGACGATCTCGCCGGCCTGGACGCCGAGCCGCCCGCTGTCGACGAGGGCCGCAAGCCGTTCCTGCTGGTCGGCAGCGCCATGGCATCGATCTTCGTGGTCGGGGTGGTGGCCCTGGCCATCTCGCTGGCGGTGAGCATCCGGCCGACCGCCGACGAGCGACCCGCCCCGGCGCGTGCCGCCGTCGCCCCGAGTGTGCAGGCCCCGCCGCCGGCGGCCCCGGCACCCGAGGCGCTGCCCGTGCAGCCCGTCCCGCCGCCGGCGCCCGAGGTGGCCGAGACCATCAAGGCTCCCGTCCCGGTGGTGCAGCAGGCCCCGGCACCGCGGCAGGTCTACGTCGAGGCGCCCGCCCCGCAGGCGCCCGCACCCGCCCCGGTCGCGCCGCCGCCGGCACCGGTCGCTCCGCCGCCGGTGGTGCAGCCGACGGTGCCGCCGGTGTGGACACCGCCGGTGGTGCTGCCGCCCCCGGTGATCGTGCTGCCGCGCCCGCAGTGGCCGGACTGGCGTCCGCCGTGGGAGCAGAAGCCCGAGCGGCCCGACTACGACGATGACGACGACGGCCCGAACTGGCCGGATTGGGGCCAGCAGCCGCAGCCGACGCGGCCCCAACCACAGCCGACGCGTCCGCAACCGCAACCCCAGCCGCAGCAGCCCCAGTGGCCGCAGCTTCCGCAGTGGCCGGGCAGTGGTTCGGGCTCGGGCGGCGGGGGCTCGAACGTCGGGTCCGACGGGGGCGGTTCCCGCGGCGAATCCGATTACGGCCGAGGTGAATCCGGTCGTGGTGGCGGCGGTGGCCAAGGCGGTCAGGGCGGCCAGGGTGGCGGTGGACAGGGTGGCAACTGCTTCCTCATCTTCTGTAACTGACCTCGATCGAATACGGGCCGCGTCTTCGGACGCGGCCCGTTTTCGTTTGTTGGCAGCTTTACGATCGTAAAGTACGCTGCTTTACGATCGGCAAGTAACTCGGAGGCTTGATGGACACCGCGACCGACACCCGGCAGCGCCTTGTCGATGCCGCGGTCGAGCTGTTCACCGTGCACAGCTTCGCCGGCACCTCGCTGCAGATGATCGCCGACGAGCTCGGCTTCACCAAGGCGGCGATCTACTACCACTTCAAGACCCGCGAACAGCTGCTCACCGGAGTTCTGGAGCCCATCTTCACGGAGCTGGAAAACGCCGTCGACGCCGCCGAACAGCTGCGCAGCACGACGGCACGGGCCGAGGCCATGCTGCGCGGGTATGCCGAGATGGCTGTGCGTCACCGCGCGTTGGTCTCGGTGCTCGGCGGGGATCCCAGCGTCATCCGGCAGCTCAGTGTGCAACCCGGCTGGGCCGAGTTGATCGACCGGCAGATGCGACTGCTCGCCGATGTCGAACCCGGCCCGGGCGGACGGGTGAAGGCGGCCGTCGTCGTCGGCGGTATCGCCGGTGCCGTCGGACCGGCCTGGATCACCATCGCCGACGAAGACCTGCTCGGCCACCTGGTCGAGACCGGGCGACGAACCCTCGGGTTGCGCGCCCCGCGACACTCCACGAAGGGAACCGAATGAAGACAGCAGTGGTCACCGGCGGCGGGTCGGGTATCGGCGCGGCCATCGCCCAACGGCTGGGCGCCGACGGCTACAACGTCGCCACCCTGGACCTGAACGCTACCGACGAAGACAACGCGTTCACCGCCGACGTCACCGACCGGGCCCAGGTCGACACCGCCCTGGACGAGATCCGCGAGAAGTTCGGCCCCATCGCCATTCTGGTGAACTCGGCCGGCCTGGACGGATTCAAACCGTTCACCGATATCACCTTCGAGGAATGGCAGCGGGTGGTGAACGTCAACCTGCACGGCGTCTTTCACACCGTGCAGGCCAGCCTGTCCGACATGATCGAGGCCGGCTGGGGACGCATCGTCAACATCTCGTCCTCCAGCACACACTCCGGTGTGCCGTACATGTCGCACTACGTGTCGGCCAAGTCGGCCGTCAACGGATTGACCAAATCCCTTGCGCTGGAATATGGCCCGTTCGGCATCACGGTCAACGCCGTGCCGCCCGGCTTCATCGACACCCCGATGCTGCGTGGTGCCGAGCAGCGCGGATTCCTCGGCGACGTCAACGACACGATCGCAGCCACCCCGGTGCGCCGGATGGGCAAGCCCGAAGACATCGCCGCGGCATGCTCATTCCTGATCTCGGAAGAGGCCGGGTACATCACCGGGCAGATCCTCGGTGTGAACGGCGGTCGCAACACCTGAGCATCACGTTCAGGGATGTTCTGCCGCAACCTCATCGAGGCTTCGGGCGAACTGTGTGCTGAGGAAGCGCTGGGCGCGCTCCTCTGACCAGCCGAGTACCGTCACGGTGAAGTGGTAGCCGCTCTGCGGTCCGTAGTGGTACAGCGTGATGTCGGCGAAGTCCTCGTCGGAAACGGCCTCGGTGAACGCACCGAATCCGCGCAGGCGCTGGGCAATCTCGTACAGCGCGGTGCGATGGCGGACGACGGCCTGGCCAAGCGATTCCGCGGCGTCGGGATCATGGGCAGCGGTGGCTGCCACGAGCTGGACGATATCGTCATAGCGGCGCCAGAACTGCAGGTATGAATCGGCCAGCACGTGCAGCACCGCGTCGGTGGATTCGGCGGCGTTGACGCGGTCCAAGGTCTCCTGCACCAGATCGGATGTCGTCCACTGGTCCATGAGGGTTCGAAGGAGGCCCTGCTTGCCGCCGCACTGCTGGTACACCGTGCCGGGCGACACCCGGCTGGCATCGGCGATCTCGTTGACCGTGGTGGCGAAGTAGCCACGGTCGGCGAACAACGATCGCGCGGCGTCCACGACAGCGAGTCGTGTCTGCTCTGCGTACTCGTCGCGGCGGGACCGGCGCGGCTCTCGGCGGTGCTCGGTGGTCATACGAATATCGCTCCATGCGTCGTGTGGGGGACGCCGATCCCACAACCGAACTGTCTGCTTAAAACAGTAAGCCGACCGTCAATGCAACAAATCGACCCGTCCGTAGCGGATTCGAGGACTCACAGTGGCTAGATACTTAACACAGTCTTTAATAGAATAAGACAGTGACTGTAGTTAGACTACACCGAGTGCGATACGGTGGATCTCAGCTCATGAGGACGGGAAGTTCGCAATGCACAGCAGCCTCGCCCCGACACTCGCCGATACTCTCGCGACCCATGCACGCCGCGCCGATCTCACCGGTGACCGCTGGCCGAGTCTGACGATCGCTCGGTGCACCAAGCCGACAACCCATCGCATCGAGTCGCTGGCGCTGATCGTGGTCGTGCACGACGGCGGCACGGGCATGACCGTGGCAGCCGGGCAATCCCGCTATCGATCGCCGGACTACCCCGCCCTGCTCCTGGCACTGAACATCGAGCCACAGTTGGTCCGAATGGTGGCTACGACGATGCGTGGGCCGCATGGCGCCAGGCCCGAACTGGGCGATGACGTCGACGGCGCCCTATCGGTAGTGGATGAGCAGACGGCCGACACCGTGATCAGACTTCTCCGATCGTTGTCGACCCCATCGGATCGCCGGGTGCTGGCTCCGCTGCACCTGCAGGAGGTGGTCTACCGGATCCTGCAGGGTGTACTGGGTCCACGTTTGATCCGACTGGCCGAACTACAGGCCGCGGGGCAATCCGTCGCCGGCGTGCTGGACCATATCGCCTCCAACCTCGGCGCTCCCCTGACCGTCGAGGCGCTCGCCGCGCGGGTCAACCTCAGTACCTCGGCCTTCTCCCGCGCCTTCCGCGGGGTGACCGGTCAATCGCCGTACCAGTACGTCAAGCACGCCCGACTGGTGCGCGGTCGGGAACTGCTCGGGGAAGGTCGACTGGGGGTGGCCGAGGTGTCACGCGCTGTCGGCTACAGTAGCGCGTCGCACTTCATCAAGGAGTTCCGCAGCGTTTTCGGGGATACTCCTGGTGAATACGTTGCCACCCAATCATTCCGGGTGCGGGTCGCAGTCTGAGTGTCTCACAGCACGCGGCACAGGAAATCGCGGATCAAGGCGACAGTTTCAGCGAGGGAACTCTCCAGCAGGAAGTGGCCGCCGTCCAGTAGATGGATCTCGGCGTCGGGTAGATCGGTGCCGAAGGCGCGGGCACCGTCCGGCCCGAACACCGGGTCGTTGCGGCCCCACACGGCCAGCAGCGGCACCTGGGTCGTGCGGAAGTAGCGGTGCACGGCGGGGTACAACGGCGGATTGGTGGTGTAGTCGGCGAACAACGTGAGCTGAATGGCGTCATTGCCCGGCCGCGACAGCAGGGCATGGTCGAGCAGCCACGTCGTCGGATCGACCAGGGTGTCGTCGGGCACGCCCGCCAGGTACTGCCACCGGGTTGTCTCCAGTGTAAGTGCCTGGCGGACAGCGATTTCGGTGGTCTCGGTGTGCTGCTCCCAGTAGGCGAACATGGGCGCGAAGAACTCCGGCTGCAGCCCCTGTTGGTAGGCGTTTCCGTTCTGGCTGACGATGGCGGAGACCGCTGCCGGGTTTCGCAGGGCCAGCCGCCACCCGATCGGGGCACCGTAGTCGTGCACGTACATCGCGTACCTGCCGACCCCGATATGGGCCAACAGGGCGGCCGTCAGATCGGCGAGCGTGTCGAAGGAGTAAGGGAACTCGCCGACGGGCGGCGCACCGGAGAGCCCGAATCCGAGGTGGTCGGGCGCGATGACATGCCACCGATCCGCGAGTAACGGGATCAGCTGCCGAAACATCGCCGAACTGCTCGGAAAGCCGTGCAGAAGAACAATTGCCGGGGCGTCTTCGGGGCCGGACTCGCGGTAGAACAGGCGTTGTCCGGAGATCTCGGCGTACCGGTGGTGGACCGTGGGCATCGTCAGGTCAACTGGTGTCGCGCCATGAAGTCGCTGATGTGGCCGCTGATTTCGGCGCCGTGCGTCTCGAGTGCGAAGTGGCCGGTGTCCAGCAGATGGATCTCGGCGTTCGGAAGATCGCGCAAAAAGGCCTCCGCGCCCGGCGCGCCGAAGATCTCGTCGTTCTTGCCCCAGGTGATCAGCACCGGCGGCTGGTGTTCGCGGAAATACTCCTGGAATCCGGGGTAACCGTCGAGGTTGAACTGATAATCCCAGAACAGCTGAAGCTGGATTGCATCGTTGCCGCGGCGGTCCAGGCCGGCCTGGTCCAGAGCCCACGCCTCGGGGGCGATCCGGTCCAACCGGTCGGCGGGCACGCCGTGGGTGTATTGCCAGTGAGTTGTCTTGGCGGTGAAGTACTCTCGCACCCCGTCCTCGTTGGTGGCGCGGTCCTTGGCGTGCGCGAAGAGGATGTCCCAGAACGGGGTGAAGCCCTCGAGGTAGGCGTTGCCGCTCTGGCTGATGATCGCGGTGACGCGTTCGGGATCCTTACTGGCAATGCGCAGACCGATCGGGGCGCCGTAGTCATGGATGTAGATGGCGAAGCGCTCCAGGCCCAACTGTTCGATCAGCGCTTCGGTGATCTCGGTGAGCCTGTCGAAGCTGTAGGTGAACTGGTTGACCGAGGGCATGGCCGACCGGCCGAAGCCGATGTGATCCGGTGCGATCAGGTGGAAGCGGTCACTCAGGGACGGGATCAGATTCCGGAACATATGCGAGCTCGATGGGAAGCCATGCAGGAGAAGGATTGTCGGGTTGGTGGGGTCGCCGGCCTCGCGGTAGAAAACCTCCAAGCCGTCGACGGTGGCGGTCTGATATCGGGTCGAGAAGGCGTTCATGGGGGCCTGGCCTTTGCTTGTCGCGGTCAGCTCGGAATCGTCGTCGTCGACATCCGATCATCACCGAGAAAGCTATAGCGATGCCGGTCGGACGAATGTCGCATTCAGGCTCGGTCCGTGCCCATTCCGGGCGCATCTGGACAGTGGTTATCCCGACCGAGCGCTCGTGCCCTGACGCAGCATCCCGTCGAAGCCCTGCCACAGCAGCATGAAGACCAGTTCGACGACGCGCTCGCGCGGGACGTCGCGGTTCTCGTACCACCACGTGGCCACCCCGTGGCAGGCCGCCTGCGTCGCCTTGGCCAGGATCCAGGCCGAATCGTCGATGGTGATACCGCGCACCGAGGTGGTCTTGCCGGCTCCGAACCGGATGAGGTCGGCGATGGCCGCGGTGCCGCGGTCGGCGATCTCGGAGACCACCGCGGCGGTCTCGGTATCGGCGGGCGGGTCGCGGTGCAGGAACCGCCACATGAACGGGTCGGCCTCGACGAACTCGAAGTAGTTGGCGATGCTGGCGCGCACCAACTCCTCGGGTGTGGCGCCCTCGACCCGGCGCAACGAGCGCTCCCGCAGCTGCGTCGCGTGCTCCTCCAGGACGGCGATGTGCAGCTCGCGCTTGGACCCGAAGTGGTCGTAGAGCACCGAGGGCACCACTCCGGCAAGATTGGCGATGTCCTGCATCTTGGCCTCGGCGAACCCGTGTTCGGCGAAGGCCTCGACGGCGGCGTCGAGGATGCGAGCGCGTCGCTGCGCCGCCGGGATCCGGATCCTTGCCACACCGAATTGTAATTCGGTAGGCTGCCATCACAGAACCGAACCGCGATTCGGTTACGGTCCGCGCCACCTTGGGGGTCTCATGGTGCAAGGGAAGATCCGTCCGCGCATCCACTGGTTGGCGATGCACGGATTCGTCCGCGGCATCTCCCAACTGTTCGCCCGCCGTGGCGACCCGCAGGGTCGGTTGATCGCCGACCCGTCGGTGCGCGTCGACCCGGTGGCTTTCACCGAGGAATTGCGCGCCCAGGGGCCCATCGTCAAAGGGCGCGTCGTCTACATGAGCGTCGATCACAAGATCTGCAGCGATGTGCTGCGCTCCGAGGATTTCCGGGTGCTGGCGCTGGGATCGAATCTGCCCAAGCCGCTGCAATGGGTCATCGACCGCACGAAACCCGATGTGCTGCACCCGCTGCAACCGCCATCCATGCTGTCGGTCGAGGCGCCGGCCCACACTCGCTACCGCAAGCTGGTGTCCTCGGTGTTCACCACCCGCGCGGTCGCCGCACTGCGAGATCGAGTGCAGGACACCGCCAATACCCTGCTCGACGAGCTGGCCGAGGAATCCGGCACCGTCGACATCGTCGACCGATACTGCGGACAGCTGCCCGTCACCGTCATCGGCGACATCCTCGGCGTCCCCGAATCGGACCGCTCCCGCGTCCTGGAGTTCGGTGAGCACGGCGCCGCCAGCCTGGACATCGGCCTGACCTGGCCGCAGTACCGGGAGGTCAGTGCGGCGGTACAGGGGTTCAACGACTGGCTCGTCGGGCACCTTCGGGAACTGCGCCGCAATCCGGGCGAGGACCTGATGAGCCAGATCATCACCGCCTCGGAGGCCTCCGAGGACGGCCCGCTGACCGAACAGGAACTCGTCGCCACCGCGGGCCTGGTGCTGGCCGCCGGCTTCGAGACCACGGTCAACCTGCTCGGCAGCGGTATCCGGCTGCTGCTGCAGCACCCCGAGCACCTGCAGACCCTGGCGCAGCAGCCCGACCTGTGGCCGACGGCCGTCGAGGAGATCCTGCGGCTGGAATCGCCGGTGCAACTGTCCGCGCGGATCGCCACCAAGGACGTCGACCTGGCCGACAAGCATGTCCGCGCCGGCGAGGGTGTCCTGGTGTACATCGCCGGCGCCAACCGCGACCCGAAGGTGTTCAGCGACCCGCACCGCTTCGACCTGACGCGATCCAATGCCGGAAAGCATCTGTCGTTCTCCGGTGGCCGGCATTTCTGCCTCGGCGCCGCGCTGGCGCGGGCCGAGGGCGAGGTCGGCCTGCGGACCTTCTTCGAGCGCTACCCGCACGCCCAGCTGGCCGGCGACGGCACCCGTCGCGACACCCGGGTGCTGCGCGGCTGGTCGAGCCTGCCAATCGCCCTCGGTGACACCCACGCCGCGCTACGGTCGTAGCCATGGACTTCCGAGCCGCCCTGCTCGAACAGACCAGCAGCTTCGGCGACCTCGTGCGCGCCGCCGACCCCGAGACACCGGTACCGACGTGTCCGGGCTGGACGATGAAACAGTTGTTCCGCCACGTCGGCCGCGGAAACCGTTGGTGCACACAGATCATCACCGACCGGCGGACCGAAGCTCTGAACCCGCGCGATGTCCGCGACGGGAAGCCGCCGGAGGATCTGGACGCCGCGATCGACTGGCTCAACGCGGGCGCCCAAGCACTCATCGACGCCGTCGAGCAAGCCGGCCCGCACATGAAGGTGTGGACCTTTGTCGGCCCACACATCCCGGGCTGGTGGATCCGGCGGCGCGTGCACGAACAACTGGTGCACCGCGCGGACGCGGAGCTGGCGCTGGGACGGGACTTCGTGGTGCCCGCCGACCTGGCCGCCGACGGCGTCAGTGAATGGCTGGAGCTGGCGACCGCGCTGCACGCACCGCTACAAGACGGTCAGACTTTGCACCTGCACGCCACCGACGACGGGCTGGGGCCCACCGGCGAGTGGATGATCAAGCACGACGAGGACGGGCTGGGCTGGACCTACGCGCACGGTAAGGGTGACGCCGCGGTGCGTGGGACGGCACGGGACCTGCTGCTGGCCATCACCCGCCGGCGCGGCACCGCCGAGGCCGGGCTGGACATCCTCGGCGACGCGGCGGTATGGGACAACTGGCTGGCTGGAACGCCCCTTTAGAGTTGTCCCTATGAGCACCTCGGAGATCGCGACCGTCCTTGCCTGGCACGACGCCCTCAACGCCCGCGACTACGACACCCTGGCCAAGCTGTCCAGCGAGGACATCGAGATCGCCACCGCCGACCGGGCCGCACAGGGGCACCAGGCCCTGCTGGACTGGGCGCAGGAGGGCGTGACAGCCGAGGCCGGCAAGCTCTATGTGCACGACGGTGTCGTCGTCGCCGAGCAGACCGTCAACGGGGCTGCCGCCGCGTCGGCCTTCCGGGTGGTGCACGACCAGATCACCTCGGTGTTCCTGCATGACAGCCTGGCCGAGGCGCTCGCGGCGACCGGCCTGTCCGAGAAGGACCTCGACGCCTAGATGCGCGGCATCATCCTGGCCGGCGGATCGGGCACCCGGCTGTACCCGACCACCCGGGGGGTCAGCAAGCAGCTGCTGCCGGTGTACGACAAGCCGCTGATCTACTACCCGCTGAGCACCCTGATGATGGCGGGCATCCGGGACATCCTGATCATCACCACGGGTCATGACGCCCCGGCGTTTCACCGGCTGCTCGGCGACGGCTCCGAACTCGGCATCAACATCAGCTACGCCGTGCAGGACGAACCCGACGGCTTGGCACAGGCTTTTGTCATCGGCGCCGACCACATCGGCGATGACTCGGTGGCATTGGTCTTGGGCGACAACATCTTCTACGGGCCGGGGCTGGGCACCGGGCTGCGGCGCTTCCAGAACGTCAGCGGCGGAGCGATATTCGCCTACTGGGTGGCCAAACCGGAGGCGTATGGTGTCGTCGAGTTCGATGCCGACGGGCGCGCGGTGTCGCTGGAGGAAAAGCCCGTCAAGCCCAAATCGCACTATGCGGTGCCCGGGCTGTACTTCTATGACAACGACGTCGTCGAGATCGCACGATCGCTGAAGAAATCACCCCGCGGCGAGTACGAGATCACCGAGATCAACCAGACCTATCTGCAACAGGGCCGGTTGTCTGTCGAGGTACTGGCCCGCGGCACCGCCTGGCTGGACACCGGCACCTTCGATTCACTCTTGGACGCAGGCGATTTCGTGCGGACCATCGAACAACGCCAGGGCCTGAAGATCAGCGCGCCCGAAGAGGTGGCCTGGCGGGTCGGCTTCATCGATGACGAGAAGCTCGCGGAGCGGGCGCAGACCCTGCTCAAATCGGGTTATGGCGGTTACCTTTTGGAGCTGCTGCAGCGCTAGGCGTCGCCAACACCGCCGCGATCCCGGTGGTCAACGGCACCGACAGCGCCAGTGCGATACCGCCGACCGCCGACCGCGCGATCTCGATGGCCACACTCTCACTGGTCAGCACGTCACCGAGGGACCGGTTGGCCACACTGAACAACAACAGCAGCGGCAGCGCGCTACCGGCGTACGCCAGCACCAGCGTGTACACCGTGCTGGCGATGTGATCGCGGCCCACCCGCATCGCGCCGAAGAACACCGACCGCCGCGAATCACTGTGCTGCGCCAGCTCGAACGCCGTCGACGCCTGGGTCACCGTCACATCGTTGAGCACGCCGAGCGAGCCGATGATGAACCCGGCGAACAGCAGGCCGGTGATCGAGACCCCGCCCAGGTAGGTGGCGACGGCGTTGTTCTCCTCCTCGGACAGCCCGGTCAGATGCGTCAGTTCGATGGCGCCCCAGGACAGCGCTGTCGCCAGCAGCAGCGAGGTCAACGTACCGAGCAGCGCGGCGCTGGTGCGCAGGCTGACCCCGTGCGCCAGATAGAGCACGGCGTAGAGGATCAGCGAGGACGCCACCAGCGCGACCGGCACCGCGTTGGCGCCGTCGCGCAGGGCCGGCAGCATGAATATGACCAACACCGCGAACGCCACCGCGATCCCGACCAGGGCGCGCAGTCCGCGCCAGCCGGCCACCACGACCACCACGATCGCGAAGAAGGCTGCCAGTGCGGTCAATGTCCAGGTGCGTTCGTAGTCGTAGAACGAGTAGATCGTCGTCCCGGTCGGGTCGACCGCCCGGGTGATCCGGATATCGTCACCGACCATCAGTTGCGGCTGGCCGGGGCCGCCGCTGAACTCCAGCAGGGTGTAGGCGCCCTCGTTGGGGCCGGAGCCGATCTCGATGAACGACTGCAGGCAGTGCGCCTCGCCCGGGCTGGGTGCCGGGCGCGCGGTGATCACGGCGCCGACGGTCGGGCCGCCGCAGGTTGCTTCGCCGGTGGATACCACCCGGCCGGCCTCGGTGCTGACCCCGCCGCCTGCGGAGTTCTGATACGGCAGCGGGATGTCGAGCTTCTGCTGGCTGGGCCACAGCCACGCCACCCCGGCGAGGGTGGCGACCGCGATCGCGACCAGCAGACCGACCACGATGCGCGCAGCCAGTGGGCCCAGCGGCGACGGGCCGCTCAGCGAATGTGAGTGTGCATGCGAGTGGGCCACCGCAACAGCGTAGGCGGGCCCGCCGCTACTGCCGGTAGCTGACCAGGAAGTTGCCCAGCCGCTCGATGGCGTTGGCCAGGTCACGCGCCCACGGCAGCGTCACGATGCGCAGATGATCCGGTGTGGGCCAATTGAACCCGGTGCCCTGGGTGACCAGGATCTTCTCCTGCAGCAGCAGATCGAGCACCAGTTGCTCGTCATCGTGGATGTCGTAGACCTCGGGATCCAGTCGCGGGAACGCGTACAGCGCACCCGCGGGCTTCACACAGGACACCCCGGGGATCGAGTTGAGTTTCTCCCAGGCGACATCGCGCTGCTCGAGTAGTCGGCCGCCGGGCAGCACCAGATCCTCGATGCTCTGATGGCCGCCGAGGGCCACCTGAATGGCGTGCTGGGCAGGAACATTCGGGCACAGTCGCATATTGGCCAGCAGGTTGATGCCCTCGATGAAACTGCTCGCGTGCTCCTTGGGCCCGGTGATCACCAGCCAGCCCGACCGGTAACCGGCTACCCGGTAGGCCTTGGACAGCCCGTTGAAGGTCAGGGTGAGCAGATCGGGGGCGAGCGAGGCCAGGCTGATGTGTTTGGCGTCGTCGTAGAGGATCTTGTCGTAGATCTCGTCGGCCAGCAGCAGCAGCTGATGCTTGCGCGCGAGTTCGACCATCTGCTCCAGGATTTCGCGGCTGTACACCGCGCCGGTCGGGTTGTTCGGGTTGATCACGACCAGCGCCTTGGTGCGCTCGGTGATCTTGGATTCCAGGTCGGCGATATCGGGATTCCAGCCCTGGGTCTCGTCGCACAGATAGTGCACCGGGGTGCCGCCGGCCAGGGCGGTCGAGGCCGTCCACAGCGGATAGTCCGGCGCCGGGATCAGCACCTGATCACCGTTGTCCAGCAGTGCCTGCAGCGTCATCGTGATGAGCTCGGACACACCGTTGCCCAGGAAGACGTCGTCGACGTCGAACTTGGGGAAACCGTCCACCAGTTCGTAGCGGGTGAACACCGCGCGGCGGGCCGGGATGATGCCCTTGGAATCGGAGTAGCCCTGCGCGTAGGGCAGCGCGCCGATGATGTCGCGCATGATCACATCGGGGGCCTCGAACCCGAACGGTGCGGGATTGCCGATGTTCAGCTTGAGGATGCGGTGCCCCTCGGCCTCCAGGCGGGAGGCCTGCTCGTGTACCGGGCCGCGGATCTCGTACAGGACGTCCTGCAGCTTGGTCGACTGGGCGAACGTCCGCTGGCGCGGCTGATGGCTGGAATGCCACGCTCGGTCGGGAAGCTGATGGGTACTCACGGGTAACAGTCTCCCACGGCGTGGCAAACCGATTTCGGTGCTGCATAACAATTTGACGCCCATGTAGGCAAGAAAGCCTGCGCATCCGCGGTTTCACGGTGATCCGGTGCTATTTTCCGATCCATTATGACGACGACGACACGTTCGCTGGGAACGGCATTCGGACTGGCCGCGGTGACCGCCCTGACGCTGGCGTCCGCGGCCCAGGCCGAGCCGCCTCTGCTCAACGGTTCATATGCCGGGGCTGAGGGCGACCCGGAGAACGCCTGGGTGATCACCAGTTCCTGTGCGCCCGCAGGCTGTACGGGCACTGTGTCCAGCAACCAAGGCTGGACCAGCCCGATGACGCTGGCGGCCGGGATCTGGAGTTTCTCGGTGACCAAGCCCGACGGATTCATTTGCCCGGATGGCAGTTATGCGCCGGCCGTGGTGCATATGACGATTGATCCCACGACGCTCATCGGCGTTTTGTCGGCGGATTCGAATGGCACTTGCCCGGGCGGTATCACCAGCGCGACGCCATTCCAGCTGAAAGCGGTCTGACACGCGATTTGTGGAGTTGTACCCGTAATGATTACGGGTACAACTCCACAAATCGCGGAGAGGGTTAGCGCTTGCCGGGGCGCCGCGCTCCCTTGGCGATGCCCAGCCCGACGACCGGTGCCTCGTCACCGACGACACGATCGTCACCGTTGGACGACGGCTTCGGGGCCTCGGTTGCGGCTTCCTCGGCGGGCTCGGTTTCCGGCTCGACAGCGGCTTCCGGCTCAACAGCTTCCGGCTCGGCTTCGGGTTCGGCGGGTGCGGCCGGCGCGGGAGCTGCCGCCTTCGGCGCGGCCTTGCGGGCGCCGGGACGGCGTGCCCCGGCGGCGATCCCGAGTCCGACGACCGGCGGTTCCGGCTTGGCCGCTTCCAGGCCCATATCGGAATCCGCGGTCTCTTCCTTGGCGCCGGCCTGCGCTTGATCCGGATCGACGTTGGGCGGCTGGGTGACCGTCGGTTCATCCTCGTTGGGAGCGGCCTTCGGCGCCGCAGCCTTCTTGGCCCCGGGACGGCGTGCGCCGGAGGCGATACCCAGACCCACCACGGGTGGTTCGGCCTTGGCGGGCTCGGCTTCGGCGGCCGGTGCTGCCTCAGCTGCCCGAGCCGCAGGCGCGGCTGCCGGAGCGGCCTTCTTGGCGCCGGGACGCTTGGCGCCGGCGGCCATGCCCAGTCCCTTGACCGGAGCGGCCTCGGCGGCCGGTGCAGCCTCAGCCGGAGCAGCGGCCGCAGCGGGCGCGGCCTTCTTGGCTCCCGGACGCTTCGCGCCGGTGGCCATGCCGAGTCCCTTGACCGGAGCTGCGGGAGTCTCGGCAGCCGGAGCGGCCTCTGCCGCAGGAGCGGCGGCCTTCTTGGCGCCGGGACGCTTGGCGCCACCGGCCATGCCCAGACCCTTGACCGGGGCTGCAGCAGGTGCTGCCTCGGCTGCCGGTGCGGCGGCCTTCTTGGCGCCCGGACGCTTCGCAGCGCCAGCCATCCCGAGACCGGTGACCGGCTTGGCCTCGGAGGCCGCGGCGGGAGCGTCGTCCTCTGCTTCTTCGACTTCCTCGACCGCCGGGGCGGCGGCTGCAGCCGCGGCTTCCGCCTCGGCCTCGGCTTCGGCACGCTTCTCGGCCAGCTCCGCGGACCACTTTGCGGCAGTGCCCTTTTCGGGCAGCGTGTAGACGCTGGTCTCCAGCGAGGCGAGCAGCAGCTGCGCCACGTCGAGCACCTCGGCCTTCTGCCGATCCGAGTCGGCGGTGACCTCGTCCACACCGTCGGTGATCATCACGCGGCAGAACGGGCAGCCGGTCGCGATCGCCGAGGCACCGGTGTCCAGGGCCTCCTCGGTGCGCTCCTGGTTGACGCGCTTGCCGATGTGCTCTTCCATCCACATCCGGGCACCGCCGGCGCCGCAGCACAGGCCGCGGTCGGCGTGGCGGGGCATCTCGGTGAGCTTCGCGCCGGCGGCGCCGACCAGCTCACGCGGAGCCTCGTACTCCTTGTTGTGGCGACCCAGGAAGCACGGGTCGTGGTAGGTGACCTCCTGGCCGACCGGGTTGATCGGGATCAGCCGCTTGTCCCGGACCAGCCGGTTGAGCAGCTGGGTGTGGTGCACGACCTGGTAGTCGGATCCCAGCTGGGGGTACTCGCGGTTGATCGTGTTGTAGCAGTGCGGGCAGGTCACCACGACCTTGCGCTGCGACGTCTCGACACCATCGAACAGCTCGTTGATGGTCTCGATGTTCTGCGCGGCCAGCTGCTGGAACAGGAACTCGTTGCCGGCGCGGCGGGCGGAATCGCCGGTGCAGGTCTCGCCGGTGCCGAGCACCAGGAACTTCACACCCGCGGTAGCCAGCAGTTCGGCGACGGCCTTGGTGGTCTTCTTGGCGCGGTCCTCGTACGCGCCGGCACAGCCGACCCAGAACAGGTACTCGAAGCCGTCGAAGGACTCCACGTCCTGGCCGTAGACCGGGACATCGAAGTCGACCTCGTCGATCCAGTTGGTGCGGTCCTTGGCGTTCTGGCCCCAGGGGTTGCCCTTGTTCTCCAGGTTCTTGAACAGCACGCCCAGCTCACCGGGGAACTCGGATTCGACCATCACCTGGTAGCGGCGCATGTCGACGATGTGGTCGATGTGCTCGATGTCCACCGGGCACTGCTCGACGCAGGCGCCGCAGTTGGTGCAGGACCACAACACGTCGGGGTCGATGACGCCGCCCTGTTCGGCGGTGCCGACCAGCGGGCGCAGTGCCTGCTCGGGGCCGTGGCCCTCGATGCGGGCGAAGCCGTCCTCGGGCACGCCGTGTCCGTGCAGGCTGTCGCCCAGCTCGGCGAAGTCGACCGAACCCTCCTCGGGCATCGGCTTGCCCTCGATCAGGTAGGGCGCCTTCGCGAACATGTGGTCGCGGAGGTTCATGATGACGAGCTTGGGGGACAGCGGCTTACCGGTGTTCCAGGCCGGGCACTGCGACTGGCAGCGGCCGCACTCGGTACAGGTGGTGAAGTCGAGGTAGCCCTTCCAGGTGAAGTCCTCGATCTTGCCGCGACCGAACACCGCGTCCTCGGCGGGATCGTCGAAATCGATCGGCTCGCCCTTGTGCTCCATCGGCAGCAGCGGTCCCAGGCCGTTCGGCAGTCGCTTGAAGGTGACGTTGATCGGAGCCAGACCGATGTGCAGGTGCTTGGAGTGCAGCACGATCAGCAGGAACACCAGCATGACGCCGATGTGGCCCAGCAGCGCGATGGTCTCGATCCACATGTTCGCGGTCGCACCGAGCGGGGCGAGCAGCCAGGCCATGCCGTCGGACAGGAATGCGCCGGACTGGTACGGGAAGGCCTCGCCGAGCACGTTGACCGCGGCACCGCGGAACACCACGTAGGTGGCGATGACCAGGAAGATCATGAACAGGATCTCCCAGGCGCCACCGGTGTGGGAGCCGTAGAACCGGGAGTCGCGGCCGACCTTCTTGGGTTCGCGGGCCACCCGGATGATCGCGAAGGTCACGATGCCCAGCAGCACCATGAGGGCGAAAAAGTCCTGCAGGAAGCCCAGCACCGCCCAGCGGCCGACGAACGGGATGTGGAACTCGGGGTCGAACAGCACACCGAAGGCCTCGACGTACACCGAGCCGAGGACGAAGAAGCCCCACATGGTGAAGAAGTGCGCGATACCGGGGATCGACCACTTCAGCAGCTTCGACTGGGCGAAGACTTCCTTGTTCTGGTTCAGGAAGCGCGTGACGATGTCGTCCTTGCGGCCGCGCTCGTCGCCGAGTTTCTGGCCGGAGTTGATCAACTTGGTCAGCCACAGCACACGCTTGGCGGCGAAGTACAAGACGACGGCGGTCGCCAGCATGGCGATGACCAACCTGGCCACTTCGAGCGTGTGTTGCACCGCGTGCCTCCCGAGATGTAGTTACTGATCGGTAACTTAAGGCTGGTTACTGATGAGTAACTTAGGCTATTTGCCTGCTCATAGTTACATCACGATTCCGGGCACCGCTAGCAAGGCTGACCTAACTAGTCGGTTGGTTACCCGATTGAACCGATTCAGGCAGGGGTGCCGAGAAGGGCTCGCAGCATCGACAACATCTCCGATCGGGACTCCGCGCCGAGGCGCCGACGGATGCGGGCAACGTGATGTTCGACGGTCTTGGCCGAGATGAACAATTGGCTGCCGATGTCGCGATAGGGCATGCCGAGCAGGAGGAGTTCGGCGACTTCGCGCTCGCGTTCCGACAGCCGTGAGGACGCCGGCCGCGACGACTCGGGGGGTGGCGCGGCACGCACCGCAACCGCGCCGCGCACCTCGGTATCGGTGGTGTGTGCAACATCACCGTCGTCGGCGATGGTGACCTTGAGGTCGCGGGCCAGTTGCAGCATCACCCCGGAGACCCGTGGATCCGGGGTCTGCAGCGCCGCTTGGCCGGCCAACCGGGTCGCATCCCAGGTCAGTCCGAACTGTGCCAGACCGCGCGCCGCCACCGTCACCTCATCGGCGTCCACCTGATTGGCCAGCACCCGCAGCCAGCCGCGCCCGGCGGCGGCCAGCGCGCGGGCGTACGGGCTGTGTGCGGCCGCCGCGGTCAGCGCATGCCCGTGTGGTGCGACCGCATCCGGCGCGTTGGCCAGGATGCCCGCGTGCACCCCGGACCAGTGCAGTGGCACCGCCCAGAGCACCGGCCGACCCAACCGATCCAGCAGGGCCGCCGCCGCGTCGAGGTGGTGCTGGATGCGGTCGACCTGCCGTAGCCGGGCGGCCGCGACCCACAGCTCGCCCAGCGGCAGCAGCGAGAACAGATCCACCGAGTACTCCGCCAACACCTCCATGGCGGCATACCAGTGCTGCTGGGTCGCACCGCTGTCCCCACCGCGGCGAGCGATCGCGGTACGCAACGTCGCCGCCCACAGCGCGTCCCGGCGGTGCAATGCCGCGCCGTCGACCGCCGCGAGCTCGGCCGCGGCGCCGGCGAGCTGTCCGTCGAGCATCCGGGACCACCCCAGCAGCAGCCGGTGCCGGTGCGAGGTGAACACCTCGCCGTCGGCGCGGGCCGCCCGCCCGATGATGCTGCGCGCCCGCACCGCGTCGCCCCCGTGCAACGCTGCCAGGGTGACCAGCGCCGGAGGGCTGTCCGGGATGACCGCACCGATCGGCCGGTCGGCATTGATTGCCTGACTCAGTTTCGCGATCGCGGTGGGAAACGGTTCGTCGAGCGTGCTGAGCAGTCCGACGGCCAGACTGCGGGCCGCCCGCGCGGTCGAGGTCGGCGGCCCGGAGTCCGGGACATCCAGTGCGGCCCGCGCGGCTGCGGCATCACCGGCGGCCACCGCGACGACGGTCGCGGCCGATCCGATCAACGCGTCCGGGTAGGGGCCGAGCCAGCCGAACAGATCCGCGGCCTGGGCCGCAGCACCGTCATGCATGGCGATGCTTGCCGCAATGCGCACCGCCGCGGCGCGCTGCACCGGGTCGGTGGAGCCGAGCAGGTCATCGGCCAGCCCGGCGGCGGCCGCGCAGTCCCCGGTGAGGGCCAGCGCGTCGGCCAGTTCGGTGCTCGGCTCGGTCGAACCGGCGTCGGCGGCGGCGCGGTAGAGCCGGGCCGCCTGCACCGGACGGTCGGCGTGCTGGGTGGCCAGAGCGGTCAGCGCCTCGGCCAGGCCGGGATCGCGCAGACCGTGTTCGGCCAGGTTGACCGCAAGCTCGGCGGACAGCGTCGTCATCTCGAGTTGTGAACGCAGCAGCGACATCTCGATGTCGTGGTGGTGGGCGGTGCCGACCACTTCGGCTGCGGCGCGGTGCACGGTGCGGGCGAAGGCGCGGTGCCGGCCCGGTTCCAGCAACCCGGTGGCGTGGGCGCGGTCGATCAACACCTGCGCCCGGTCCGGGTCGACCCGCAAGGCTGCGGCGACGTCATCGGGTCCCAGGCCGGGGCCCAGCGAACCGAGCAGCAGCGTGTCGAGGATCGGTTGGTCCAGCCGCCGCAGCCGCTCGATGAGGGCGAACCGGGCCGAGTCGGTGGGCGGGCGGGCGGGAGCGGCGACTGCGGCCGCCACCAGGAACGCCACGCCGCCGGTCGCCGTCGATACAGCCTGCACAAAATCCGGTGTGGCCAAGGACTTCTCGGCGACGAACCGGTGGATCTCAGCACCCGTCCACGGGTCGAGATGTACCGCGGGGGACTCGCGGGTGAGCGCCGCGGTCAGGGCGCGCAACCCGTCGTGGTGGGCGAGCGGTTCGGCGGCCACCACCACCGTCCGGTCCGTGGCGGCGGCGTGGTCGGCCAGCCGGGTCAGTTCGTCATCGTCGAGCAGGTGGGCGTCGTCGATGACCAGGGCCGCACCATCCGGATCGCCGGAACGTGGCGACCGGCTCAACACCGGCACACCGGCATCGCGCAGTGCCCCACGCACCGAGCCCAGCAGGGTTGTCTTACCGCTTCCCATTCCGCCGGTGACCAGCACCCGGACCGGAACGGTCGGGGCCTGCAGCAGCGCCGGGATCACGGCCGAACTAGGCCGAACCGTCGCCGGGATCAACCGGATCCGGCACCACCGGCTCGACGGGCTCCGGCTCGGGTTCCGGCTGTGGAGGCACCGTCGTGGTGACGACCGGCTGGGTTGTCGTCACCGGCTGGGTGGTGGTCGGTTGAGTGGTCGTCGTCGGGGGAGTGGTCGTGGTGGTGGTTGTCGTGGTCGTCGTCGTTGTGGTCGTCGTGGTGGTGGTCGTGGTCGACGAGGTGGTCGACGGCGTCGTGGTCGTCGTGGTGCTGCTCGACGGGGGCGGTGGAGGCGGCGGGATCTCCGAGGTCGTGATGACGCCGTTCTCACCCGTGACGGTCACCGTCTCGGTGGTCCGCACCGGCTCGGTGGAGAAACTGGTCGCGGTCTCGGTGACCGGCCCGCTGGGGCTGCTGGTCCCGGTCAGGGTGATGGCGAGCCCGCCGATCGCCACCAGGGCGGCCGCGGCGGCCGCACCGAACAGCAGCGGCGGACGCTTGTACCAGGGCAGTGGCGCGGGCTCGGCCGGGCCATCGTCCTCACCGGTGGCGAATTCCAGTTGCGGGCGTGCCTCGGTAGGGCTTGGCGTGTAACCGGTTTGGTAATCCGGACCCTGATAGGGGACCGGCTCGCCGGTCGGGGCGTCCTCGTCCTGGGACCAGGCCAGGCCGCCCGACGGACCCTCCTCGGCGGGCGGCGCACCGGCCCAGCCCATGGTCGGCGCCATCCCGGTGGGGGCGGAATCCGGCGTCGCCACCGGCGCGAGCCCGGTCGCCGCGCCCGCCTCGGAGGCGACATCGGCGACCAGCGCCGCACCCACCGCGGCACCGGTGGCCGCCTGTGGGGCGGTGAGCACCGGGGCCTGCAGCCGCTCCGAAAGTCGCTGGGTGACAAGCGGAATGGCTGCGCCGCCACCGACCGTCGCGACCGCGGCGAGATCGCTGCGGTCGATGTTGTTGTGCTGCAACAACTCATCGATCGCACCGAGCAGTCCGGCCAGCGGGGTCTCCATCAGCTGATCGAGTTCGGCCCGGGTGACCCGGACATCGGAACTGAACCCGGGCAGCTCGGCGGGCACCGCTGTCGCAGTATCGGCCGACAGCCTTTCCTTGGCGCGTCGGCATTCGTCTCGCAACCGGCCCAGTGATCCGACGGCGGCGGTCCCGGCCGGGTCGGCGTCACCGGCCGCGGTGATACCGCTGATGACATGGTTGAGCAGCGCCTGGTCGATATGGTCACCGGAGAAATCGGGGTAGCGCAGGGTCGTGCCGATCGGGGCGAGCTGGGCCCCGGCATCGGCCAGCGTGATGCTGGTGCCGCTGCCGCCGAGGTCGACGAGGGCGATCACCCCGGCCGCGGGCAGACCGCCGGCCGCGCGCAGACCCGCCAGCGCCGCCACCGAATCGGGCACCACCGCCGCGCCCGACAGGCCCGGCTTGTTGCGCAGCGCCGCCTGCAGGGCCGCAACCACATTGCCCGTCCAGTGCGCGGGCACCGCGATGGTGATCGGATTACCGCCGCCGACGGTGTGCGCCATGGCGTCCAACGCCTCGGCGAGCACCTGGTCACCGCGGTGCGAGGAGCCGTCGGAGGCCACCAGCGGAACCGGGTCGCCGACACGATCGACGAACCCGCCCAGCACCAGGCCGGGCCGGTCGAGGTTCGGGTTCTCGCTGGGGACGCCGACCTCGGGTGCCCGGTCGTTGAACACGGTCAGCACCGACCGGCGGACGACCGGCGCCCGCCCGTCGCGGGCGGCCACCAGATTGGTCGTCCCGACGGACAACCCCAGCGAGTCGCTCATCGATTGAGCCCCTCTCCTCATGAGTCAGCCCACACCTTATCGGCTGGGATACCGCCGCCGCGGGAATCCCCCTAACGTGTCGGAACCCCTAATGGGTCATCCCCTAACGGGTGTTGCCGACAGGTGGGTTCAACACCGATCTCGATGGACACTTCCGTCGATAACATCGGTGCACGAGCTTCAGGTGTAACGGAACAGGGACGGGGACTCATGAGCAATTCACTGCTCGACTTCGTGATGGCGTTGGTGCGTGATCCCGACGTCGCGGCGCAGTACGCCGCCGATCCTGCGCAGGCGATCGCTGCCGCCGGGTTGGTCGGTGTCAGCAGCGCCGACGTCGACCAGTTGATCCCGGTGGTGTCCGAGTCTGTCGCGGCGGTGGGTTCTGCGGCCTCGTCGGGTCCCGTCGCCGATGCCAACGTCTGGGCCAGTGGCGCGGCCACCGCCGCCTTCGATGCCTTCGGAATCGACGACTCGGTACCGGTCTCGGTCGCTGACCTGCATGATCTGGATATTCCGGCGATCGTCGACACCGCGCCCGAGGTCGTCACCCAGGTCGGTGGCATCGACGATGTGTTCGCACCGCAGGATCAACTGGTCAGTCCAGTGATCGACGAGGTGCCGATCGTCGACCCGGTCTTCGAGGCCGATGTCCCGGTCTGGGCCGCGCCGGACGCGCCGGTCGACCCCGCGCATCCGGACCTCGACCTGTTCGACTGATCTCCGACCGCGACGCCCGCCCACAGACATGTGGGCGGGCGTTTTTCATGTGCCGTCGGCTACCCCGACACCAGCCCCTAATCCCCTAATGGGGGCATCCCCCTAGGCCCCGTACGGGGTTGGTTCAGGAGGGGATTCTGCCCCGTTTCCGCCATGCCGGTGGGCCCATAACGTTGTCTCCAGATCGCCGGACAGCCAGCGACACGAACTCCAGACAGATTCAGACCACGACGAAAGGCACTGACATGACCACCATCATCGACTACATCCTCGACCTGTTCCGCAGCCCCGACCTGGCCGGCGCATTTGTCGCCAACCCCGAGCAGGCCATGCGCGATGCCGGTCTGCCCAACGTCACTGCCGCCCAGCTGCAGGCCGTCGCCGCCACCGCGGCCCCGGCCGGCGTGGCCCTCGGCGGCGGCGACCCGGTGCTCGGCCTGCAGCGTGCGGTCGCCGATCATCACAGCATCGCCAACTCGTTCGCCCCGATGTACGCCCCGCAGCGGACCTTCGCCCCCGAAACCGATATCGCCAGCCACAACCGGACCAACGCTGAGTTCCTCAGCCCCGACCAGAGCTCGGGCGCCAACTCCCAGGTCGGCGGGTTCAACCTGGGCTTCGGTGACATCACCTTCGGCAACAAGACCTCCAACACCGCCACCGACGGCGGCGTCGTGGTCGACGGTGACAACGCCGGCACCATCACCACCGGCAACGGCAACGTGGTGGGCGACGAGAACGTCGTCGGCGAGGACATCGTGGTGGGCGACGAGAACGTCGTCGGCGAGGACATCGTGGTCGGTGACGACAACACCAAGGTCGACGTCGAGACCGGAAACCACTCGCCCGTCATCATCGGCGACGACAACGATGTCGAGGACAACTCGCAGATCGCCGGCGACGACATCATCTCCGACAACAAGGGCCCGGTGCTCAACGATGTCGACACCAGCGGCGGCAACGGCGGCGGCTCGGTGGCCGGCGGCGGCCTGCTCGGCGGTGGCAACTCCGACGGTGGGGCCGGCGGCAACGGCGGCGGCATCGTCATCGTCGACAACTCCGGTGTCATCGACAACAGCGCCGACGACACCCTGGTCGACAACTCCCTGAACGTCGACACCGACATCGATAATTCAGTGGACAACTCCGTCGAGCTCAACAACGAGATCGACACCACCATCGAGACCAACGTCGACGCCGGGCTGTTCTGACAAGACCGGACACCGAGAACTGGCGGGGACCGCTTCCTGGTCCCCGCCAGTTCGCACGCCTACGGTTTGATGGTCAGGAGAGGACACCGATGAAGACGAACGCGCAGACCCACTCTGACCCGCGCAAGGTCAAGGTGATCGTCGAACTCATCGACCACACCACCAAGATCGCCGAGCTCTACGACCGCAACGACCTGATCGAGCGGCTGCGGGTGGCCAAGGCCAAGATCACCGACCCGCAGGTGCGGGTCGTGATCGCCGGTCAGCTCAAACAGGGCAAGAGCCAGCTGCTGAACTCGCTGCTGAACCTGCCGGTCGCCCGCGTCGGCGATGACGAGAGCACCGTGCTGGCCACCGTCGTCTCGCACGCCGAGGAACCCACCGCCCGTCTGGTGGTGATGGGCGCCGAAGGTCTGGAGTACGTGCCGATCGTGATGACCGACCTCAAACAGGATCTGCGCCGCTGGCCGGCCGCCGAGGGCCGCGAGGTGCTGCGGGTCGAGGTCGGCGCGCCCAGCCCGATGCTCAAGAACGGACTGGCCTTCATCGACACCCCCGGCGTCGGCGGGCACGGACAACCGCACCTGTCGGCGACGCTGGGTCTGCTGCCCGACGCCGATGCGGTCCTGATGGTCAGTGACACCAGCCAGGAGTTCACCGAACCCGAGCTGACCTTCATCCGTCAGGCCGTCGAGATCTGCCCGGTCGCGGCGGTCGTCGCCACCAAGACCGACCTGTACCCGCACTGGCGCGACATCGTCGCCGTCGACACCGCGCACCTGCAGCGTGCCCAGATAGACGTGCCGGTCATCCCGTCGAGCTCGGTGCTGCGCGGACATGCGATCTCGCTCAACGACAAGGAACTCAACGAGGAGTCGAACTTCCCGGCCATCATCAAGTTCCTCTCCGAGCGGGTGATGTCGCGTGAGAACGACCGGATCCGTGACCATGTGGTCAGCGAAATCCGCGCCGCCGCAGAACATCTGCGGCTGTCGATCGACACCGAACTGGCCGCACTGGATGATCCGGATACCCGGGAGAAGCTGACCGCGGAGCTGGAACGCCGCAAGGCCGAGGCGCAGGATGCGCTGCAGCAGACCGCGCTGTGGCAGCAGACGCTGAACGACGGTATCGCGGACCTGACTGCCGATATCGACCACGACCTGCGAAACCGCTTCCGGCACATCACCGCTCACACCGAGAAGGTCATCGACGGCTGCGACCCCACCCACCACTGGGCCGAGATCGGGGCCGAGCTCGAGGATGCCGTCGCCACCGCCGTCGGGGACAACTTCGTCTGGGCTTACCAGCGTGCCGACGCCTTGGCCGCCGAGGTCGCCCGGCTGTTCATGGAGGCCGGTCTGGACGCCGTCGAACTGCCCCAGGTAAGCGCCCGCGACATGGGGGCCGGGTTCGGTGAGTTCAAATCGTTGGCGCGGTTGGAGGCCAAACCGATCAAGGCCGGTCACAAGGTCGTCACCGGTATGCGTGGTTCCTACGGCGGCATCCTGATGTTCGGCATGCTCACCAGCTTCGCCGGGCTGGGCATGTTCAACCCGCTGTCGCTGGGCGCGGGATTCCTGTTGGGCCGCAAGGCCTATAAGGAAGACATGGAGAACCGCATGCTGCGGGTGCGCAACGAGGCCAAGACCAACATGCGCCGCTTCGTCGACGACGTCTCGTTCGTGGTGAACAAGGAATCCCGGGACCGGCTGCGGGCCATCCAGCGCCAGCTGCGCGATCACTACCGCAGCATCGCCGACCAGACCAGCCGCTCGCTCAACGAGTCATTGCAGGCCGCGCTCGCCGCGGCGAAGCTGGAGCAGGCCGAGCGTGACACCCGGATCAAGGATTTGCAGCGGCAGACGAACATCCTGCGACAGGTCATCGAGAACACCGACAAATTGGTTGCCTGAAGCTGATTAAGCTGGCCAGGTCATGAGTACCAGCGAACATGTGCGCGCCATCCTCGGCGGCACCATCCGGGCCTACCAGGCGGATCCGGCCTACCGGAACCGGCCCGAGGTGCACGCCGAGCTGGCCCGCATCGGCGACCGGCTCAACGAGCCGATGCGCATCGCGCTGGCCGGCACCCTCAAGGCCGGTAAGTCCACACTGGTCAACGCGCTGGTGGGCGAGGACATCGCCCCGACCGACGCCACCGAGGCCACGCGCATCGTCACCGCCTTCCGGCACGGACCGACACCGAAGGTGACGGCCAACCATCGCGACGGCCGTCGGTCCAATGTGCCGATCGCCCGGACCGCCGGCGAGCAGCAACGCAGCCTGACATTCAGTTTCGCCGGCCTGAACCCCGACGATATCGACGACCTGGACGTGCAGTGGCCGGCCGCCGAGCTGATCGACGCCACCATCATCGACACCCCGGGCACCTCCTCGTTGTCGCGCGATGTCTCCGAACGCACCCTGCGACTCCTGGTCCCCGAGGACGGTGTGCCACGTGTCGACGCCGTGGTGTTCCTGCTGCGCACCCTCAATGCCGCCGATATCGCGCTGCTCAAACAGATCGGCGAGCTGGTCGGCGGGGAGGCCGGTGCATCCGGCGCGCTGGGGGTGATCGGGGTGGCGTCGCGCGCCGACGAGATCGGGGCAGGCCGGCTCGACGCCATGCTGTCGGCCCGCGATGTGGCCACCCGGTTCACCGCCGAGATGGACAAGACCGGGATCTGCCAGGCCGTGGTGCCGGTGTCGGGGCTGCTCGCCCTGACTGCGCGCACCCTGCGGCAGAGCGAGTTCGTCGCGCTGGAGAAGCTCGCCGGTGCTGAACCCGCGGAACTGACCAAGGCGATGCTGAGTGTGGACCGGTTCGTCCGCGAGGACGACACCCTGCCCGTGGACGCCGCGACCCGTGCCGCGCTGCTGGAGCGGTTCGGCATGTTCGGACTGCGGATCTCGATCGCGGTGCTGCGCGCCGGGATCGGCGACTCGGTGGCACTGGCCGACGAACTGCTGGAACGCAGCGGTCTGATCGCACTGCGCGATGTCATCGACCAGCAGTTCGCGCAACGCTCGGATCTGCTCAAGGCGCACACCGCGCTGCTGGCGCTGCGCCGAATCGTCGTGGTGAACCCGATCTACGCGGCACGACAGATCCAGGCCGACATCGACCCACTGCTGGCCGACACCCACGCCTTCGAAGAACTCCGGCTGCTGAGCCAGTTACGTTCGCGGCCAACCACATTGACCGAGGAAGAGATGGCCTCGCTGCGTCGAATGATCGGTGCCGCCGGCACGGATGCGGCCAGCAGGCTGGGGCTCGGCCCACTCGCCCCCGATGACGGGCCGCGTGCCGCGTTCGCTGCCACCCAACGTTGGCGCCGGCGTGCCGAGCACCCGCTCAACGACCCGTTCACTGCGCGCGCCTGCCGGGCGGCGGTCCGCAGCGCCGAGGCCCTGGTCGCCGAGTTCCACGCTCTCGGCCGCTAGCGCGTCGGGTAGTTCGGGTACAGCGTCCGGGTCTCGTTCTGCCGATGCCGGCGGGTGGTGGTGGTTTCTTCTTCGTCGTCCTCATCGCGTTCCCGGGAGCGCGGGGTCCGCCGTGTGGTCGTGGTCTCCGAGGACGACGTGATTGACGGGGCCAGGATGTCGCTGGTCTCCGGCGGCACGTAGCTGCTGGTGGTGGAGGTCGATCCGGTGGTGGTCGAGGTGGCGCTGGATTCGTCGGCGAAGGTCGGTGTCACATATTCCGGCGGCGGGACAGGCTCGTTGACCTGACGGACCACAAAAAGGGACAGCCAGACCACCAATCCGATGGCGACCAACCCGGCCACACTCGCGGCGAGAAGGGTGGGCGTTCGCTCATGCCATTTGGGATCGCCCGTCACGGCCACCGATCGTAGCGGGCACTCAGTCCAGCTGCCGGATCACCTCGGAGGCGAAGAACGCCAGGTGGTCCAGATCGGACATGTCCAGTACCTGCAGGTAGGCCCGCTGCACCCCGGCCCGGGTGAACGCGCCGAGCTTGTCGACGATCTCCGAGGGGGTGCCGGCCACCGGCGAGTTCCCGCGCATCTCGTCGAGCTCCCGGCCGATCGCGGCGGCGCGGCGGGTCAGCTCCGGCTCGTCGGCACCGGCGCACAGCACAAACGCCGCCGAATAGGTAAGCGACTCCGGGGCCCGGCCCGCGGCGGCCACCGCCGCGGCCACCCGGTCGTACTGGGCGGTCAGGTCCTCCAGCGAGGCGAACGGGATGTTGAACTCGGCGGCGAACTGTGCGGTGAGTGCCGGGGTCCGCTTGGGCCCGAATCCACCGATGATGATCGGGACCGGCTGCTGTGTCGGCTTGGGCAGCGCGGGGGAGTCCTTGACCGTGTAGTGGGTGCCGGTGAAATCGTAGGTCTGTCCGACCGGGGTGTCCCACAGGCCGGTGAGGATCTGCAGCTGCTCGGTCAGTCGTTCGAACCGTTCGCCCAGCGGCGGGAACGGGATGGCATACGCCTGATGCTCGGCCTCGAACCAACCGGCCCCGATCCCGAGTTCGACGCGGCCGCCGCTCATCTCGTCGACCTGGGCGACGGCGATGGCCAACGGACCGGGGTGGCGGAAGGTGGCCGAGGTCACCATGGTGCCCAGCCGGATGGTGGTGGTTTCACGGGCGATACCGGCCAGCGTGACCCAGGAATCGGTGGGGCCGGGCAGCCCGTCGCCGGCCATCGCCAGGTAGTGGTCGGACCGGAAGAACGCGGAATACCCCAGCTCCTCGGCGGCACGGGCGACGGCGAGCTGGTCGGCGTAGCTCGCGCCCTGCTGCGGTTCGACGAATACCCGGAAATCGATGCTGGACATGGGTTCCACCCTAGCTTGGCGGCATCGGCACGATCGCGACGGAGAACTCGGACCGCTCGAACATCTCGGGTGTACAGGTGACCCCGGTGATGCACTCGGCGAGCGCGAAACCGGCGGCGCTCAGATCGAGCGAGGAGACGTCGTCGACATCGAGCGGGATGCCGACGGCCGCGATATCGGGCAGCAGTGCATCGGGCTGGGTACCGAAACGCTCCGTCGGGAACAGCAGATCCAGATCGGTCAGCAGCTCACCGCCGCGCCACCAGTTGAATCGTGATACCCCGTTGACATTGCGGAAGTGCGACACGATGGTGCGGCCCGCCGAGGCCGATTCGATGAGTTCCGTTGTGACACCCATGTATCCGTTCACCTCGGCGATCAGCGACCAGCCGTTGCCGGCATCGGTCACGCCGATCATCGCCGCGTTCGGATTATGGCTGGTGCCCCAGTGGTCGAGGCTGCGCTCGATCAGATCGTCGATCCCGGACACCCGCGCCACGGCGGCGCCGTCGAGCATGTCGAGCACCTGGGCCGGGTTGGCGTCACCGACGAGGGTGACACAGTGCGCCATGGCCCATTCGGGCCGAAACTCCCGCCACCACGAGTAGTCGTCGATGGTCGCGGACATCGGCTACAGGCCGCGGTGGCTGGCCGTCACCGCGGCGACTGCCTCGGCGGTGCCGTCGAATTCCACCCGGGCGGGTTCGCGGCCGACGGCGAACAACAGCAGTTCACCCGGATCGCCCGTGACGGTCACCGGGGCGCCCTTGCCCGCGGTGGCCAGGACGGTGCCGTCCGGTGTGCGCAGCGAGACCGTAGCCGGCGCCTTCGACAGCGTCATCCGCGCGAACTGGCGAACCTGCTTGGCCAGCGACGTCGTCGTCTCCTCATCGAGAACCCTTGGTTCCCAGCTGGTTCCGGCACGCCGGACATCTTCGTGGTGGATGAACATCTCGGCGACGTTGACGAACGGGTCGAGCACCTTGAACGGTGAATAGATCGGCGGTCCGTCGGCCACCTGGCCGAGCAATTCGGGCCAATCGGTGGAGGCGGTGACCTGCTCCTGCACGCGGGCGGTGTAACCGGCCAGTTTGGGTACCAGAATCCCGGGCGCGGCATCCAAGCGTCGTTCGCGGACCACCAGGTGTGCGGCCAGATCCCTTGTGGTCCAACCCTCGCACAGTGTCGGCGCATCGGGGCCGCTGGCGCGCATGGTCTCCACCAGTGCGGCGCGTTCGCGTCGGGCAACACTCATCAGTACGTCTCCACACCCTCGATCCGGACGAACATGCCGTGCCCGGTGCCGTCATTGGTGAACCGGGTGCCGTCCTCGCCCGCGACGATGGTCCAGCCGACCGCGGTGTAGGTGCGGTAATCCAGGGTGACGGTCGGGATATCGCCGAGATTGCCTGTCAGCCAGGTGACTTCACCGCCTGCGGTGACGTTGACACCGTTGGCTGGGAAGCCGTCGACCTCCGGGGAGTTCCGGAACTCGGCCTCACAGCCGACCGCCTTTTCGGAGAGTTGGCAGCGGGTCTGACCGGATTTGGTCTCGACGTAGACGTACCCGTTGCGCGGGGCCAGGTTCTCACCGCCCGGCGGCACGGTGGTCGGCGGTGGCGCGGGTGCCGGGGTGATCGGCTCGCGGGTGATGGTGGTGCGGTCCGGACGGGAGGTGGGGAAGTCCGGTTCGGTGCCGGTGGGGCCGGTGCCGACGGGATTGCCGTCGGTGCGCTCGGAGCACGCGCCGAGCAGTAGCGCCAGCGCGACACCACCGGTGCCGATGCATGCCGCTGTCCGTTTCGCCCCACCCGTCACAATTTTCAGGCTACCGTCGAGTCGGCGGTTAGGCGGGTATCAGCGCCCGCACGGCGGTTTCGGCCAATCGGCGCGCGTGTGATTCGGTCAGTGGATAGTGACCGGTGATCCGGCGAAAGATCAGCGGCCCGAACAAGATGTCGATCACGTCATCGATCGCCAGCTCGGCGCGCACATCGCCGCGGTCCAGTCCGCGTTGCCACAGTGTCGTGATGGCGGCCCGGCGGCCGTCCAGGAAATAGTGCCGGAAGTAGGCCGCGCCGTCGGGGTCCTCGACGCAGGCGGCGAGCAGCTGGGCGAACACGGTGCCGCGTGTGCTGGCGTAGAAGGCGGAGACCCGCACCACCTGCTCGACGAGATCGCCGACCGTGTCGCCGGAGTCGGGCAGCGGGAGCGCCTGGGCCATCATCTCGCCGAAGGCCTCGGCCGCCACCGCGGTGCGTGACGGCCAGTGCTTGTAGATGGTGGCCTTGCTGGCGCCCGAGCGCGCGGCGACCGCATCCACGGTGGCCGCCGGCAGCCCGCCCTCGTCGAGCAGTTCGGCGGTGGCGGCCAGGATGGCGGCGTGGATGCGGTCGCTGCGTGCCCCGGTGGGGCGGGTGAAATCAGGCATCAAAGTCGGTGGACTCGGCCAGCTCTCGCCACAGCGCCAGTTCGTTCTGCACCTGCGCGATCTTGGTCTCCACGACGTGCACCGTGTCGCGGCCCAGCGGCAGCCGCAGCGGTGCCCGGCCCGATTCGACGACGGCGATGATGGCCGCGGCTCCCTTGACCGGGTCGCCGGGCTGGTCGTGGTTGCGGTCGGCCGCGGTGATCCGCATCTGCCCGGCCGGGCCGTCGTCGTAGTCGACGATCCGCTGATCCTGGATCTGCAGGCTCGACGAGTCCAGGAAATCGGTGCGGAAATAACCGGGTTCGACGATCATCGCGTGCACCCCGAGCGGTGCCAGTTCATGGTGCAGTGCCTCGGTGAGGCCCTCGACGGCGAACTTGGTGGAGGCGTAGACACCCCAGCCCGGGGAGCCGGCGAATCCGCCGACCGAGGAGATGTTGACGATGGTGCCTGCGCGTTGGGCGCGCAGCACCGGGGTGACCGCCCGGGTGACCGCCAGCAGGCCGAAGACGTTGGCGTCGTAGACGGCGCGCACCTCGGCGTCGGTGGCCTCCTCGACGGCGCCGAGCAGGCCGCGCCCGGCGTTGTTGACCAGCACGTCGATCCGGCCGAAGCGGTCGACCGCGGCGGTGACGGCCGCCGTGGCCTGGGCTTGGTCGGTGACGTCCAATGAGACTGCCAGCAGATTGTCGCCGGCGTCGGGCAGGGCGGCGGTGACGGTGGCGGCGTCGCGTGCGGTGGCGACGACCTGATGGCCGCGGGACAGTGCGCCGCGGGCGATCTCGAGGCCGAATCCGCGGGACGCACCGGTGATGAACCAAACGCTCATGATGTGTGACCAGCCTTTTGACTCTTAACTGAACTGTACGATCAGTTTAGTTTAATGGGACGGCTGGTTCAACGGGTCGGGTCGGCAGGTTATTCCGGCTATTGATGCAGGGCGAGGCGGACGACTTCGGGCAGTGCGTTGACGGCCTCGGGTTCGCGGCCGAAATGCTCGATCATCACCACCTGGAGCTCGCCGACGACGCCACCGAGAATGGCGCCGACCGCGATCATGGTGGGTTCGTCATCCTTGAACACCGGCCGCAGGATGGACTCGTACTCCTCGTTGGTGAGCTGGCCCATCTTGTCGATGATGGTGTTCTCCAGATCGAGGGTTTTCATGGCGTAGTCCTGAGCCTCGACCAGTGTCGTCGGCAGCCGCTCCAAGACGATCTGGACCAGGTTGTCCTTCAGTGCGTTGTAGCGCTGGGTGCCGACCGCCAACTTGACCAGGGGCGTGGCCACGCCGGTCTGGGAGTCGATCGCAGCGCTGACCTCCTTGCCGACCAGGCTGAACAGTTTGTCGGCACCCGGTCCGCGCAACACCCCGTCGAACAGGATCTCGGGGGAGAACAGATCGTCGGCCAGGATGCGCGCGTAATCGCGGGTGACCTTGTCGCGCTGCGCGTGCAGCAGCCCCTGGAACGGGATGAAGCCCAGGTACTTCTTCGGCTCGATGGGCCGGAACAACATGTTCAGCGCGATGTAGTCGCTGATGAAACCGACACCGAAACCGAAGGCCGGCATGATCCACGGGTTCTGGAACAGCGCCCAGGCGAACATCTGCACCACGCCGATGACCAGCCCGAAGTAGATACCGCTGCGTCGGACGAACGCCATCGCGTCGTCGCCCATGCCGCGCATCAACTTGTTGAGCTTGTCCTTGTTGCGCACGAGCGTGGTCACGGCCAGGAACTGGACGTCGACGAACCGGGGCAGATCGGCTCGCATCTCGTTGAGCAACGACTCGACGACGCGGGGTGTCTCGTCCTGGATGCGCTTCTGGATGGCGCGGCGGGCCTGGTCGGGCAGGGCGTCCCACAGGCCGGGTCGGATCTGCTCGGCGATCTCACGGGAGACCTCGTCGATGGCCTCGGTCAGGGGTTCGCGGAGTGCCTCGACCGCCTCCCGGGCATCGACCCGTTCGAGCAGCTCCTCGGGTTTGAGCAGATTCTGGGTCAGCAGTTCGATGGTCTTGGAGCCCACCTTGCCTGCCCGGCGCGGCACGATCCCCTGCCAGCCGAACGGGCCGATGCCCTTGAATTCCATTGGCCGATAGAGCATCTCGACCGCGACGATCTTGGTGCTCCAGCCGACGAACGCAGCGATGAACGGCATGGACAGGTAGATGAACCAGTTGACCTCGAAATCGGCCGCGATCTCATGCCAGGACTGGATCGCGAGAATCGTCTCACTAGTCATTGGCGACGGCAGCCGCCCACAGGCCCTTGCCGAGCGCTGACAAACTCAGGGACAACTTCTCGGTCCGCGCGAGCAGCGGACCCTTGGAGGCACCCTTGACCGCCTTCAGCACCATCGGTTCGGCCATCAGCACCTCGTAGTCGGATTTCCTGGACGAGTCCTCCGGACCGGTCTCGACCAGACCAAGGGATAGCAGATGATCGACGTACTGCGGGACCATTTGCGGAAGTGCGACGTTTGCGGTGCGCCCGATGAGGCACGCATTTTGCAGCACGACCTGATTGCGGGACCGGCTGTAGACGTTGACCAGTGGAGAGGACGCGCCGTCGGACAGCGCGCCGATGATGCGTGCCTCGTCGGCCACCAGCTGGTCCAGCAGCCGGTGGTAGAGCTCCTGCTGGCTGCCCGCGGTGCTCTGGTCCAGCGCCCGGTCCAGCAGCCGGCCCAGCTTGGTGTGCAGCGAGTCGTGGGCCGAGGATTCGGATTGGGCGGGCTGCAGTGGCCGTGGGTTGGCGTCGATGGACTCCAGCCGGTTCTTGACGTAGGTCGCCACCTGTTCCTCGCCCCAGGTGGCCAGCTTCAGGCCGGTCTTGGCGGCGTCGACGGCACGGTCGGTGAGGCCCAGCGGGTCGAACCATTTCGGCACGACGGGCCGCTGTTTGGGGGTGCGGATGGCGATCGCGATATCTCCGAGCGGCGTGGCGATACGGAACCCCCGCCGCTGAAAACCGTTGCGCTTCACCGGGGCCTTGTCCGTCACGGTGCCCTCGACATGTTCGGGCTCCGGGGTCTCGATCGGCTCGGCCGGTTCGACGACGACACTGTCGTCGGCGGGGTCGGGATCGGAGATTTGCTGTGTCACGGTTGGCGCGACCCCCTGTTACATGATGAGTGGACGGCTCTGCGATCGACCCTGATCCTTTGCCGTGGCTTACGGCACGTTACCTATTGCGCTGCACTTATCGGACATCGGATCGCACCGTCGGCCTTGGGAGTCACCTTAGGAGCCGAACGGCGAAATTGGGATCGGTAGTCGACCCGAGGCCTTTTCCTACTTGCATGAAGATTCTCGTGTCGTCGCTGCCGGTGCTGGCCGCAGCATTGCTCGCCGGATGCTCCGGCGACGGGGAGGCGCCTGCTGACTCGACGCCGGCGGCCTCGGCTCCGGTGCCGACCACGACCGTCGTCGCCTCCCCGCCGGTGACGGTGACCGTCACCGCTCCGCCGGTTGTCGATACGACTCCGGTCCCGTGCACCGACGTCGACCTGGTGGTGTCGAACAAACCGTTGGAGTCGCAGGGCTCGGAGTACCGGCTGGTGCTGCTGTTCGAGAACGTCACCGCCAAGACGTGCACGCTGCAGGGCTATCCGGGCGCCGACATCGTCAACGAGACCGGGCCCGCGGTACACGTCGAGCGCCGCGAGCAGATCGCGGCGCCGCTGCTGACCCTGCAGCCCGGTGAGAACGCCGTCGCCGACCTGCAGTCCAGTGACACCCATCCCGAGACCGAGGGGCCGTGCCCGCGTTGGGGCGAGGTCACCGTGATCGCGCCGAACACCGTCCAGGAGCGCCATCTCGGTGTCGGGATGCCGTTGTGCAAGGCGCTGATCAGCTCGGTGACCTGAGCCCCCTATTTTGTTGGCGAAACTCGCGTACCCGGGGTTCGCGCGGCGGCCGTCGGAACCCCGGGTACGCGAGTTTCGCCGCATCTGAGTAGAGTCGTAGTGACCAAAGTTGCATATTCGGTCACTACGAAAGGTGGGCCATGCCCCGGCCATGCATCCCGGACCGGCGGGAGCGCATCCTGGCGGCGGCTCGCGGCCTCGCGCTCGACAAGGGGTGGTCGAGTACCACCATCGCCGATATCGCGACCGCGGCGGGCATTGGCAAAGGTGCTGTCTACCTTGAGTTTTCGGACAAGTCGGCGATCCTGGACGCGACGCTGATCCGCAGCATGGGAGTGCTCACCGCCGACGTGCATCGCCGCGTTCTGGAAGCCGCCGATGTCGTCGACCTGCCCACGGCCTACCGGTTCGGCGTCGAGGCGCTGCTGACGGAGCCGCTGATGCGCGCGCTCTACCTCGGTGACGAGGCGATCCTCGGGAGCCATGTCCGCGGCGTGACCGACGACCGCTACCAGCGTCGGTTCGACTGGCTGGCCGAATACGTCGCCGCCCTACAGGGCAGCGGCGTCATCGACCCCGACGTGGCCCTCGATCCCTTGGTGCGCATGCTCGGCGTCTTCACCATCGGGCTGCTGAACGCGCCCGGTGGCACCGATGACCAACTCCGCGAGGCCGTCGGGCTGTTCGCTGATCTGCTCGGGCGCGGCCTGGCCACCGAAGCGCCGGTGGATGCCGAAGCCGCACGACGTGCGCAGGTGACCCTGCTCGACAAGCTGGCCGCCCAACTCCGTGCGCTGGAGGAGATCTGATGTCGCATATCGATCTGACCATCTGCGGCGGCCCCGTCCGGCTGTACCGGGCGGGCGAGTCCGGTCCGGAGCTACTGCTGTTGCACGGTGCCATGCTCGACACCGGTAAGGGGGTGTGGCACGACGTCATCCCGGAGCTGGCGCGCGACCATCGTGTGTACGTCATCGACATGCCCCGGCACGGCGGCAGCCGGCCGTGGACCGGATGGCTCGACGACACCTTCTATCGGCGTTTCGTCCTGGCGCTGCTCGACGAGCTCGGGCTGGACCGGGTCGGACTGGTCGGCCTGTCGATGGGCGGCGGCGTGGCGGTGGGCTTCGCCCTGGACCACCCCGACCGGGTGCGCAGCCTGGTGGCGATCGGCCCCGGCGGCATCGACGACCGGCGCCCCTACCAATTCCTCACCTGGGCGACCATGTGTACGCCGGGTGTCCTGCGCTTGTCCAGCCGGCTGCTGGCCCGGTTCCCCGGTGTGATTCGGTCCTCGCTGGCGGCCAATCTGACCGCGGGCGTCGACACCCCGGGCTTCGGCCGCATCATGGCGTCGGCCGTCGAGGAGGCGCGAGCCAAGGACACGCACGGCGAGCCAGCGCTCGACGATTGGCAGGTCGCCGCCTACGGGCCGCGGGCGATGCGGCTGAACCTGGCACCTGAGCTGCACCGGCTGGCGGTGCCGACACTGTGGATGCGGGGTGACCGTGATCCGTTGGTGGGGGAGGCCGCGCTCGAAGCGGCACATGCGCTGACGCCGGATTCGCGGCTGGTCACGATTGCCGACGCCGGCCATATCGTGCCGTATGACCAGCCCGCGGAGTTCGTCCGCGTGGTGCGGCAGTTTCTGGCCAGGGTGCGCTGACCTGCGTGCGCAGGGCCCGGGAACAAATCCGGACGGCACCCCGTTGAGCAGATTGACAACTTGAGTGAAACAGACTCAAGTCTGACTTGACAGGACAATCCTCTCAGGTGCAGGCTTGAGCGAGGTTCACTCAGATACCTATTCAAGCCAACTCAGGAGGCAACAACTATGGCTCGTGCGGTCGGTATCGACCTCGGGACCACCAACTCCGTCGTCGCAGTGCTGGAAGGTGGCGACCCCGTCGTCGTCGCCAACTCCGAGGGCTCCCGGACCACCCCGTCGGTCGTCGCGTTCGCGCGCAACGGCGAGGTGCTGGTCGGCCAGCCCGCCAAGAACCAGGCGGTCACCAACGTCGACCGCACCATCCGCTCGGTGAAGCGTCACATGGGCAAGGAATGGTCGGTCGCGATCGACGGCAAGGACTACACGCCGCAGGAAATCAGCGCCCGCATCCTGCAGAAGCTCAAGCGCGATGCCGAGGCCTACCTCGGTGAAGACATCACCGACGCCGTCATCACGGTGCCCGCGTACTTCAACGACGCCGAGCGCCAGGCCACCAAGGAAGCCGGCCAGATCGCCGGCCTGAACGTGCTGCGCATCGTCAACGAGCCGACCGCGGCCGCGCTGGCCTACGGCCTGGACAAGGGCAGCAAGGAGCAGACCATCCTGGTCTTCGACCTCGGTGGTGGCACGTTCGACGTGTCCCTGCTGGAGATCGGTGACGGTGTCGTCGAGGTGCGCGCCACCTCCGGTGACAACCACCTCGGTGGCGACGACTGGGACGACCGGATCGTCGAATGGCTGGTCGACAAGTTCAAGAGCACCAGCGGCATCGACCTGACCAAGGACAAGATGGCCATGCAGCGGCTGCGTGAAGCCGCCGAGAAGGCCAAGATCGAACTGAGCTCCGGACAGAGCACCTCGATCAACCTGCCCTACATCACCGTCGACGCCGACAAGAACCCGCTGTTCCTCGACGAGCAGCTGACCCGCGCCGAATTCCAGCGCATCACCCAGGATCTGCTCGACCGCACCCGTGCGCCGTTCCAGCAGGTCATCAAGGATGCCGGTATCTCGGTCGGCGAGATCGACCACGTCGTGCTCGTCGGCGGCTCCACCCGGATGCCCGCCGTCACCGACCTGGTCAAGGAACTGACCGGTGGCAAGGAGCCCAACAAGGGCGTCAACCCCGACGAGGTCGTCGCCGCGGGTGCCGCGCTGCAGGCCGGTGTGCTCAAGGGTGAGGTGAAAGACGTTCTGCTGCTTGACGTCACCCCGCTGTCGCTCGGTATCGAGACCAAGGGCGGCGTGATGACCAAGCTCATCGAGCGCAACACCACCATCCCGACCAAGCGGTCGGAGACCTTCACCACGGCCGATGACAATCAGCCGTCGGTGCAGATCCAGGTGTTCCAGGGTGAGCGCGAAATCGCTTCGCACAACAAGCTGCTCGGCTCCTTCGAGCTGACCGGCATCCCGCCGGCCCCGCGCGGCGTGCCGCAGATCGAGGTCACCTTCGACATCGACGCCAACGGCATCGTGCACGTCACCGCCAAGGACAAGGGCACCGGCAAGGAGAACACGATCAAGATCCAGGAGGGCTCCGGCCTGTCCAAGGACGAGATCGACCGGATGATCAAGGACGCCGAGGCGCACGCCGACGAGGATCGTCAGCGTCGCGAAGAGGCGGATGTCCGCAACCAGGCCGAGTCGTTGGTCTACCAGACGGAGAAGTTCGTCAAGGAACAGCGCGAGGCCGAGGGCGGCTCCAAGGTCCCCGAGGAGACCCTCGCCAAGGTCGACGGCGCCATCGCCGGGGCCAAGACGGCGTTGGCCGGCACCGATATCGCCGCCATCAAGACGGCTATGGAGACGCTGGGCACCGAGAGCCAGGCCCTGGGCCAGGCGATCTACGAGGCCACCCAGGCCGAGCAGGCCGCCGGTGGATCCGACGGTCAGTCCGGTGCGGCCGCCGACGACAACGTGGTGGACGCCGAGGTTGTCGAGGATGACCAGGAGCGCAAGTGAGCCAGGCCGATTCGCACGAAGAGCCGGTGACCATCACCGACAAACGGCGCATCGACCCGGAGACCGGCGAAGTTCGTGAGCAGGAGTCGGCTCCTCAGGAAACCCCTGAGGAGCCGGCCTCGGCCGATGACGCCAAGGTCGCCGAACTGACCGCCGATCTGCAGCGGGTTCAGGCCGAATTCGCCAACTACCGCAAGCGTGCGCTGCGCGACCAGCAGGTCGCCGCGGACCGGGCCAAGGTCGGCGTCATCACCCAGCTGCTGGGTGTTCTCGACGATCTCGATCGCGCCCGCAGCCACGGTGACCTGGAATCCGGGCCGCTCAAGGCGGTCGCCGAGAAGTTGGCGACCACCCTGGAGGGGCTGGGGCTCAGCTCCTTCGGCGCCGAGGGCGATCCCTTCGACCCATCGCTGCACGAGGCCGTCCAGCATGAGGGTGACGGATCGGCTCCGGTAGTGGGCACCGTGATGCGCCGCGGCTACAAGGTCGGCGACGTCGTGGTCCGCCACGCGATGGTCGGTGTGGTCGACACGGTCGAGAATGCCGACGCCGGCAGTGCACAACCCGCAGAATCAGAAGACTAGTCCGCTAGAGGAGGTGACGTATGGCCCAACGTGAATGGGTCGAGAAGGACTTCTACAAGGAGCTCGGTGTCACCTCTGATGCCGGCAAGGACGAGATCAAGCGCGCCGCGCGCAAGATCCTGGCCGAGAACCACCCGGACCGCAATCCGGGCGACGCCGCGGCCGAGGAGCGGTACAAGGCCGCCTCCGAGGCCAAGGAAGTGCTGACCGACGACGCCAAACGCAAGGAGTACGACGAGACCCGTCGGCTGTTTGCCAACGGTGGCTTCGGCCGTCGCGGCGGTGGTGGTGCCGGTGGTGGATTCGGCGGATTCTCCAGTGAGGGTGCCGATTTCAACCTCGGCGACCTGTTCGACCAGGCCGGCCAGGCCGGTGGGGCGAACATCGGCGATCTGTTCGGTGGGCTGTTCGGCCGGGGAGCTCAGCAGCCCCGGCCGAGCCGCCCCCGGCGCGGCAACGATCTGGAGACCGAGACCGAGCTGTCGTTCCTGGAGGCGACCAAGGGCGTGGCGATGCCCTTGCGGCTCACCAGCCCGGCCCCCTGCACCAATTGCCATGGCAGTGGCGCACGCCCGGGCACCAGCCCGAAGGTGTGCCCCAGCTGTAACGGCGCCGGGGTCATCAACCGCAATCAGGGTGCGTTCGGCTTCTCCGAGCCGTGCACCGAATGCCGCGGCAGCGGGTCGATCATCGAGCACCCCTGCGACGAGTGCAAGGGCACCGGTGTCACCACCCGGACTCGCACCATCAACGTCCGGATCCCGCCGGGTGTCGAGGACGGACAGCGGATTCGACTGGCCGGTCAGGGCGAGGCGGGGCTGCGCGGTGCGCCCTCGGGTGACCTCTATGTCACGGTCCATGTCCGCGCCGACAAGGTGTTCGGCCGGGACGGCGATGACCTGACGGTGACCGTCCCGGTGGCCTTCCACGAGTTGGCGCTGGGTACAACGCTTTCCGTTCCCACCCTGGAGGGCAAGGTCGGCGTGCGGGTGCCCAAGGGCACCTCCGACGGCCGGATCCTGCGGGTGCGCGGCCGCGGTGTGCCCAAACGGTCCGGCGGTCACGGTGACCTGCTGGTCACGGTGAAGGTCGCGGTACCGCCGAACCTGGAAGGTGAGGCGGCCGAGGCCCTGGAGACCTATGCAAAGGCCGAGCGCGCCACCGGATTCGATCCGCGTGCCGGCTGGGCGGGCAATGTCACATGAGCAAGCGTGACCCCAGCTCTTCTGCCCGGACTTTTCTCATTTCGGTGGCCGCCGAGCTGGCCGGGATGCATGCGCAGACCCTGCGCACCTATGACCGGCTGGGATTGGTCAGCCCGCAGCGCAGCTCCGGAGGAGGTCGACGTTACTCGCAGCACGACGTCGATCTGCTCCGCGAGGTGCAGCGGCTGTCCCAGGACGAAGGTGTCAACCTCGCCGGGATCAAACGCATCATCGAGCTGACCAATCAGGTGGAGGCGCTGCAGAGCCGGGTGGCCGAGCTGACCGCTGAGGTGGAGCGGATGCGCAAACCGAGTACGGCCCTGGTGCTCTGGCAGCCTCGGGGGAAACGCTAGCTGGCCTCGTCGAAACTGACGAAATGGGGGAATCTATTCGACATTTCACGCCCGTTTGTTCGTTTGGGCAGTACTTTCAGTCGACGGTGATCGAGAATTCACACGTCGCCGGTATGCCCGCGGCCACTCGGTACCCACCCTGGCGCAGCGCATCTGTCGGCGCGGCCATCGGCTCGATGGCGATCAGGTCCTCGCCGGGGGGCGCGAACAACTGCGCGGCCGGATAGCCGCGGGTGAAGCGGATCTCGATCCGGTGCCCGCCGCCGGCGACCGAGAACACCGCGCCCTCGACCACCCCGTCGAACCCGTCGTCGAGCACCCGCTCACCCAGTGGCGCCGATTCGGCCGACCATTGATCCTGCGCTCCGGTGGGCAGGCCCCGTTCGTCGACCGGAAGATGTCGCATCGCCGGGGTCGTCAGCGTCCAATCCGACCGGGGCACACCCGGAATCGTGAAGTACGGGTGGTATCCGAAGCACATCGGCACGGCCACCTCGGCCTGCGGCGCCACCGTGGTGGTCACCGTCAACGTGCGGTCGGCCAGTCCCATCCGCTGGGTCAGCACATGAGGAAAGGGGAAGGAGGCCAGCAGATCCGGTGTCGTGTAGTCGACCACCGCGGTCAGCACATTCGGCGACTGTTCCACCTGCCAGCCCGGGTGCGCGGTGAGCACCCCGTGGATGGGCGAACCGTGCGGGTCCGGGCGCACACCGGCGGCGCCGTCCAACTGCACCGTGGTGCCGTTGACGGAGTATTCCCAGCCGCTCAACCGATTGGCCCACGGGTAGAGGATGGGCAGCCCCATGGTCTTGGCGTCCTCGACGTAGGCCTGCAGCCCGCGGCGCAAGCCCAGGAACTCCAGCCCGTTCTCGGCGAGCGAGGTTCCGATCATCCCCGCACCCGGCACAAAGGTCGCGGTCAGTGCGGACGACGGATCCTGCAGGGTGACACTCTCGAAATCCGGCACACCGGGCATTCTTTCACGCCAACGGGTCGTGCTGGATCCGCTCCGGCGGCGCGCCCTTGGCGATCAGTGCCGCTCGCGTCGCGGCCACCATCTCCGGCCCACCACAGATGAGGATCTGACGGTCACCCCACCCGCCGTAGCGCGTCACCACCTCGGGCAGCGTGCCGGTCTGTCGCACATGCAACCCGCGCGGCGGTTCGTGGTCCGGATACTCGGTCGCCCAGGGCGGATTGGTCGAGTACTCAGACACCGGCGTCACCGACAGCCATGGGTTGGTGGACGCGATCTGCCACAGGACGGGCAGGTCGTAGAGATCGCATGGGTACCGCCCGCCGAAGAAGAGATGGACCCGCGGGTTCACCGCATCGCGGCACAGGTCCATGACCACGTTCCGCAACGGTGCCAGGCCGGTGCTGCCGGCCACCATCAACACATCGCCACCGTTGCGGTCGACGTGGAGCCCACCGTGTGGATGGGAGAGCCGCCACCGGTCACCCGGCCGGGTCTCCCCGACGATGGCGGTGCTGACCATGCCGCCACTGACCGACCTGATGTGGAACTCGATCGCACCGCTGCCGTCGGCCGGGATCGACGGGCTCAGATAGCGCCAGCGTCGCGGCCACTGCGGCACCTGCACGGTGACGTACTGGCCGGGGTGATACGGCAGCGGCTGGTCGAGTTGCAGCCGGACGATCGAGACGTCACGGGTGGCGCGGATATGTTCGAGCACGGTGCCGTCACAAAACGGTGGACCCTGTTCGGCGTTGGCGGCCCCGCGCATGACCCCGACGACGAGTTGGACAAAATCCTGGGTGGCTTCGGCGATCCGACCGTCCCACACATAGGTGAGGTGCCCCTGCAGGGTGGCCAACAGTGCTTCCCGCATGGTGTCGTAATGCTGTTCTGTCACACCGTATTTGCGATGATCGCGACCGAGCTGGGCCAGAAACGCGACCGGCTCGTCGGCTCGCCGGGCGATCATCTCGGTGAGCAGCCAACTCAGTGCCTGCCCGAACGCCCGGCGCTGCTGGGTGAGGTCGGGTGGGAACAGATCGCGCGCGGTCGGATCGATCGCGAACCAGCGCGTGTAGAACCTCCCGATCAGCGCATCGGAGTGTGGCGCCTGCGGATCGACGGCCGCGCGCAGCGTCTGCAGCGCATCCCGATCGTCGATTCCCACAGGCGCCGAGTGTAATCAGCCCCGAATGCGCGCCCGGAGGATCGTCACAGCCCGTGCAGGCCCTTGTAGAGCACCATGATGCCGATCACCAACAGGATCGCGGCCACCAGCGTGGCGTGCTGGTGCTCCATCCATTCCCGCAGCCGCCGCAACGGCGCGGCCAACCGGTCACCGGAGACCACGTAACCCAGCACCGGCAGGATCACCGTCGATCCGGCCACCAGGACGTAGTACGGCACCGCCAGCCACGCGTGTTCGAGGCCGACACCGGCGCTGCCGATCGCCAAACCCGCTGCGATGCAGATGAACAACACCTTGGGGTTGACGACCACCAGCACGGCGGCGGTCACCACCGCCCGGGCCGGGGTCAGACCGCTCAGCTTGCGCATCCACGCCGGCGAATGCTCGGATTTGGTGCGGGTGGCGAATTTGTAGATGCCGAACGCGATCAGCAGTGCGCCGACGACGATGCGCAGCCACGACGCCCAACTCGGCGGCTCGTCGAACGACCCGATCAGGCCGGACGCGGCGACGAAGATCGACGTCAGCGCACCGAGCCCGATCAGCCAGCCACCCAGGAAGGCCAGCCCGGTCTCGCGCGGCCGGTCGCTGTCCAGGGCCAGGACCGCCGGAATGATCGTCAGCGGCGACAGTGCGATCACCAGTCCCAGCGGGATCAGTTCAGCGAGGATCGATCCCCAACCAGCCGTCATGCAGCAGAAGGTAGCAAGTCACGGTTACCGATCGGCGTCAGTACTCGCACCATTTCCATTCACCTTTCTCGAAGGCGAACGCGATGTCATCGGCATCGGCACCGTGGTTCTCGATGATCGACTGGGCGTAATCACCGCCGACGTCCAGATCGATGATCGTCAACTCCAGGGTGCCTTCGGAGCGGGCGTCGGCGAGTTCGTCGTCACTGAAGACATCCTCGGCGAGCAACTCCTCGCACAGCATGCGCCGCAATCCGTCGTAATCGCGGGTGTTCCAGGCGCGCTCGAACTCGACGACCAGATCGCGGATCTGTTCCTCCGCCGAGAACGGCCGCACATCCGCGGGAGCGGCGGCGGTCCCGGTGACGGCCCGGGAGCAGCCCGTGAGTACGACGGCCGAACAGATCAGCATCACGAGGGAGCGCATGGCATCAGTTTCCCTGGTGCCGGGCCCGCTCTTCCAATTCAGTGCCGGCCTTCCACATGGTTGTGGCCGAGAGTGTCGACGAACCGCGGCCCAGTCCGGTCCAGCTCGTCGCCATAGTCGGTGGCCCAATCGCCGAACGGCACATGCGCCAGATACTCGTTGCGGAAGCGCTCGTCCTCGGAGACCTCGGTGGCGCAGAACGCCGGGATCGTCAGGTCCACCACCGGGGCGTTGCGTTCGACCTCGGCCAGCAGCAGCGGCGCGTTGCGACCCAGGAACCGGTCGATGATCCAGCCGTCCTCGCCCAGCCACGCCGAGTAGCGGACCTTGATCACCACATGCTCGGCGCGGGCGACGATCTGACCGGCGACCGTCGGATCCAGATCGCGCTCGGCCTCGTAGCGGGTTCCGCCGGCGGCCGGTCCCTTGGCGGTCATGGTGCCGATCGCGTCACCGCCCAGTGCGTAGACCAGTTCGGCGGGTGCGGCGTCCAGCTCGGCGGGTGCGGGCCCCTGCAGACGGACGCGGACCGCGTAACCGTCGGCGGCGAACAGGTAGGCCTGCACGATCAGCACAGGCCGCGGATCGAGCGCGGCGACGGCGGGCAGTTCCCGGACGTAGAACTTCCGCTCGAACTCGAAGTCCCCGAAATCCCGGCTATCGGACTCAGACATATGTCGACGTTAGTCCCTAGCCACCGCGGATCCGGGCGCGCAGGGTGTGTGTCAGGCGCGTCAAAAAAAGTTAGACTTGAGCGGAACAGACTCAACCTTGACTGCGTTGAACAACACGACAAGCATTTTTACCCAGCTGCACAACCTAGAAAGGTAGGTGTCGTGGACTCGTTCAATCCGACCACGAAGACCCAGGCGGCACTGACCTCGGCCTTGCAGGCGGCCACCTCCGCCGGCAATCCGCAGATCACTCCCGCTCATCTGTTGATGGCGTTGCTGACGCAGAACGATGGCATCGCCGCGCCCCTGTTGGAAGCGGTCGGAGTCGAACCCGCCACGGTCCGGGCCGAGGCCGAGCGACTGATCTCCCGGCTGCCCAGCGCATCCGGTTCCAGCTCACAACCCCAACTGAGCCCCGACGCGATCTCGTCGATCACCACGGCCCAGCATCTGGCCACCGAGATGGACGACGAGTACGTCTCCACCGAACACCTGCTGTTCGGCCTCGCCAGCGGCGACTCCGACACCGCCAAGCTGCTCAGCGGCGCCGGCGCTTCTCCGCAGGCTCTGCGCGACGCCTTCGTGAAGGTGCGCGGCAGCGCGCGGGTCACCAGCCCCGATCCCGAGGGCACCTATCAGGCGCTGGAGAAGTACTCCACCGACCTGACCGCCCGGGCGCGTGAGGGCAAGCTCGACCCGGTCATCGGGCGCGACAACGAGATTCGTCGTGTCGTGCAGGTGCTGAGCCGCCGGACCAAGAACAACCCGGTGCTCATTGGTGAACCCGGTGTCGGCAAGACCGCCATCGTCGAGGGCCTGGCCCAGCGCATCATCGCCGGCGACGTGCCGGAGTCGTTGCGCGACAAGACCGTTGTCTCGCTGGATCTCGGCTCGATGGTGGCCGGCGCCAAGTATCGCGGTGAATTCGAGGAGCGGCTCAAGGCCGTCCTGGACGACATCAAGAACTCGGCCGGTCAGGTCATCACGTTCATCGACGAGCTGCACACCATCGTCGGCGCCGGCGCCACCGGTGAATCGGCGATGGACGCCGGCAACATGATCAAGCCGATGCTGGCCCGCGGTGAGCTGCGCCTGGTCGGAGCCACCACGCTCGATGAGTACCGCAAGTACATCGAGAAGGACGCCGCCCTGGAGCGCCGCTTCCAGCAGGTGCTGGTCGGTGAGCCCTCTGTCGAGGACACCGTCGGCATCCTGCGCGGCCTCAAGGACCGCTACGAGGTGCACCACGGTGTGCGCATCACCGACTCCGCCCTGGTCGCCGCAGCCACCCTGTCGGACCGCTATATCACCAGCCGGTTCCTGCCGGACAAGGCGATCGACCTGGTCGACGAGGCCGGCTCCCGGCTGCGGATGGAGATCGACTCCCGGCCCGTCGAGATCGACGAGGTCGAGCGGCTCGTCCGTCGACTCGAGATCGAGGAGATGGCGCTGGCCAAGGAGGAGGACGACGCCTCCAAGGATCGGCTGGAGAAGCTGCGCGCCGAACTCGCCGACAAGAAGGAGCACCTGGCCGAGCTCACCACCCGGTGGCAGAACGAGAAGGGTGCCATCGACATCGTCCGCGAGCTCAAGGAGCAGCTGGACACCCTGCGCGGGGCCGCCGACCGGGCCGAACGCGACGGGGATCTGGCCAAGGCCTCCGAGCTGCGGTACGGCCGCATCCCGGAGGTCGAGAAGAAGCTCGACGCTGCGCTGCCGGTCGCCGAGGCCCGCGAGAATGTGATGCTCAAGGAGGAGGTCGGCCCCGACGACATCGCCGAGGTGGTGGAGGCCTGGACCGGCATCCCCGCCGGGCGCATGCTCGAAGGCGAGACCGCCAAGCTGCTGCGTATGGAGGAGGAGCTGGGCCGGCGCGTCATCGGTCAGAAGGCCGCCGTGCAGGCCGTCTCCGACGCGGTGCGCCGCTCACGGGCCGGCGTCGCCGACCCGAACCGGCCGACCGGCTCGTTCATGTTCCTCGGGCCGACGGGTGTCGGTAAGACCGAGCTGGCCAAGGCGTTGGCGGAGTTCCTGTTCGACGACGAACGCGCCATGGTCCGCATCGACATGAGCGAGTACGGCGAGAAGCACTCCGTCGCCCGCCTGGTCGGTGCGCCTCCGGGCTACATCGGCTACGACCAGGGCGGTCAGCTCACCGAGGCGGTGCGCCGCCGTCCGTACACCGTGGTGCTGTTCGACGAGATCGAGAAGGCCCACCCGGACGTGTTCGACGTGCTGCTGCAGGTCCTCGACGAAGGTCGGCTGACCGACGGCCAGGGCCGCACGGTCGACTTCCGCAACACCATCCTGATCCTGACATCCAACCTGGGCGCCGGGGGCACCGAGGAGCAGGTGATGGCGGCGGTGCGGGCGGCGTTCAAGCCGGAGTTCATCAACCGGCTCGACGACGTGCTGATGTTCGACGCGCTGAACCCCGAGGAACTGGTGTCGATCGTGGACATCCAGCTCGATCAGCTGCAGAAGCGCCTCGCCCAGCGTCGCCTCACCCTCGAGGTGTCGCTGCCCGCCAAGCACTGGCTGGCCGAGCGCGGTTTCGACCCGCTCTACGGCGCCCGCCCGCTGCGTCGGCTGGTGCAGCAGGCGATCGGCGACCAGTTGGCCAAGATGCTGCTGGCCGGCCAGGTGCACGACGGCGATGTCGTCCCCGTCAACGTCAATGCCGACGGTGACGGCCTGGTTCTGGGCTGACCCACCCGGCGAGCAGTCGCGAATGGTCCCCGCACACGGCGTGTCGGGGGCCATTTGCGTCTTCTCGGCAATGGAGGCGGGATTTGTGACCATCTCGAGTTCTGGCGAAACCGGCCTCAGCAAGTACGCTGAGGGCAATGGTTCCTCTCTGGTTCACGCTGTCCGCGCTCTGCTTTGTGGGCGCGGCAGTCCTGTTGTACGTGGATATCGACCGCCGCCGAGGTCTCGGCAGGCGGCGTAAGTCGTGGGCGAAGTCGCACGGTTTCGACTACGAACACGAATCTGCCGACATCCTGAGCCGCTGGAAGCGCGGCGTGATGTCGACCGTCGGTGACAGTGCCCACGCCCGCAATGTGGTGCTGGGACAGATCCGCGGTGAAGCGGTGTTCATCTTCGATCTCGACGATGTGGCGACCGTGATCGCCCTGCACCGCAAGGTCGGTACCAATGTGGTCGTCGACCTGCGGCTCAAGGACATCAAGGAACCCCGCGAAAGCGATATCTGGCTGCTCGGCGCGATCGGTCCGCGGATGGTCTACTCGACCAACCTCGATGCCGCCCGCCGGGCCTGCGACCGGCGGATGGTGACCTTCGCCCACACCGCGCCGGACTGCGCCGAGATCATGTGGAACGAGCAGAACTGGACGTTGGTGGCCATGCCGGTCACCAGCACGCGCGCCCAGTGGGACGAGGGCCTGCGCACGGTGCGCCAGTTCAACGACCTGCTGCGGGTGCTCCCGCCGATCCAGCAGCCGGGGCACAACGGCGCACGTGCCGGTCAGCCCGCGCTGGCTCGCCGCAACGGCTCACCCAGCCGTCCGCTGCTGCCTCGCCCCGCCGAACTTCCCGCCGGGCGCGGCGATCTGCCGCCCGGGCGTGGCGACGTCGGCCGCTACACCCAGCAGCGGCCCCCGGTGCACCAGCCCCGCCAGGCGCCGCACTACCAGCGCTAGATGCAGGTACTGATCACCGGCCCGACCTCCGGACTCGGTGCAGGATTCGCACGTCGGTACGCCGCGGACGGCCATGACCTCATCCTGGTCGCCCGCGACGCGGTCCGGCTGAACACGTTGGCTGCCGAACTGACCGATCACCACGGTGTGTCCGTCGAGGTGATCTGCGCCGACCTTGCCGAGCAGGCCGGTCGGGATGCCGTCTGCGAACGTCTCCGCGACGGGGTGCGGGTCCTGGTCAACAACGCCGGCTTCGGCACCTCCGGTGAATTCTGGACGGCCGATTACGCGCTGCTGCAGTCCCAGCTCGATGTCAACGTCACCGCCGTCATGGCGCTGACCCACGCCGCCCTGCCCCCGATGCTCGCCGCGGGCACCGGCACCGTCATCAACGTGGCCAGCGTGGCCGGTCTGATGCCGGGCCGTGGATCGACCTACTCGGCCTCGAAGTCCTGGGTCATCGCGTTCTCCGAGGGCCTGGCCAACGGGCTCGGTGGCAGCGGAGTCGGCGTGCACGCGCTGTGTCCCGGATTCGTCCGCACCGAGTTCCACGAGCGCGCCGGTATCGACATGGCCGGCACCCCGTCCTGGTTCTGGCTCGAGGTCGACGATGTCGTGCGGGACACCCTGACCGCCGTCACCAAGGGAGAAGTGGTGATCGTGCCCGGTCTGCAATATCAGGTGCTCACCACCGGCAGTCGACTACTGCCGCGAACCCTGTTGCGCGGCTTGACCAAACGGGTCGGCCGCGGGCGCGAACGGACATGATGCGGCGACTGGTGGCGCTGTGTGCGGCGGCGGTCCTGCTGCTGGCCGGCTGCTCGGGCGATGATGACCACGGCGGTCCGTTCGGAGCTCAGCAGGCCACGATCGGCGAGGCGCTGTCCCTGCTGGGCTGGAACATCTCGGTGGCGAACCTGCGGTTCGAGGGTGACCAGGTGCTCATCGACATCGATGCCGCGGTCGCCGACGAGAATGCCGACCACGTCGCCGCCGACAGCCTGCGCTTCGGTCTCTACGGTGCATTGGCACATCCGTTGGAGGCCAACGTGATCGGCGGTTGTGACGCGGTCACCGACCTGAATTTGCAACCGGTCACCGGTGTCGACCCGAAAAGGCTCAGCGGCACAGTGTGTCTCGGCCCGCTGCGCGACCAGAGCCAGGTGCGCGGGGTCTACCTGTATTCGCCACAGGACCGGATGCCGCAGACCACGGTGGCCTACGCCGCAGCGTTCCCGGTCGGGCTGTCGCCGACCCCGGACACCGACACCGGGCTGGTCATCAGCTCCACCTCGGTCGACGGATTCGCCGCGGACGGTTCACAATTGCGGCCCGAGTCGATCGGCGACCCGAACGCGTTCACCGGTAACGGGTACATGCTGCTCGGCCTGTCCATCGACGGGCTGGCGCAGCGGTATCGCGACGACTCCGAAAAGCGCGGCGGTCCGCTGATGCTGCTGACCGGGCCGACCCTGCCGGGCAAGGGCCTCTCACACGCCTGCTCGGTGTACGGCTCCTCGCTGCTGGTGATGCCCGACGAATCCCGCGATGCCGTCGCGATCCGGGCCTCGATGTGCACCCAGGGTGAGATCAACGCCGCGCTGCTGTACCCGACGGTCTCGGTGGTCGGCACCCACGCCGCGCTGTGGACCACCCAGCAATGACCGGTCCCACCGAGTGGGGCGAGTCCCCTGGGGTCGGCCCCTGGAAAGGTGACCCGCCGGACGACCCGCGTTATGACCCCGACCTGCTGCGCGACGGAGACACCCGCAATGTCGTCGACGCCTACCGGTACTGGACCCGCGAGGCGATCATCGCCGATATCGACCGCCGCAGGCACCCGCTGCACATCGCCATCGAGAACTTCGGCAGCGACGCGAACATCGGCACCGTGGTGCGCACCGCCAATGCGTTCGCCGTGGACACCGTGCACATCGTCGGACGGCGCCGCTGGAACCGCCGCGGCGCCATGGTGACCGACCGCTATCAGCGGTTGCGGCATCACGACAGCACCGCCGACCTGCTGGCTTTCGCCGCGACCGCCGGGCTCACCGTCGTCGCCGTCGACAATGTGCCCGGCTCGTTACCGCTGGAGACCGCGGTGCTGCCGCGCGACTGCCTGCTGGTGTTCGGGCAGGAAGGCCCGGGGATCACCCCGGAGACCGGTGCCGGCGCGTCCATGACGGTATCCATCGCGCAGTTCGGCTCGACCCGCAGTATCAATGCCGGGGTGGCCGCCGGGATCGCGATGCACGCCTGGATCCGCGCTCATGCCGACACAACCCAGGCCTGGTGAGGCAAAATCTAAGCCATGGTTCAGGTGTGGGCTAATCGCGCGGCAAGCTCGGAGGCCGCTGTCACCAAGCGGCACCTGCGACGCCTCTGGGGTCTGCCAGGCACCCAGCTCGGGGTGACCGCCTGGCCGGCCGCGCGCAAACAGACCCTGTTCGGCACCTGGCACTACTGGTGGCAGGCGCACCTGTTGGACTGCCTGGTGGACGCCCAGCTGCGCGACCCGCAACCGCAGCGGCTCACCCGGATCAACCGGCAGATCCGCGGTCACCACCTACGCAACAACCTGCGCTGGACCAACAACTACTACGACGATATGGCCTGGCTCGCGCTGGCCCTGGAACGCTCGGGCCGCCTTGTCGACATCGGCCGTCCCAAGGCGCTGGACACCTTCGCCGACCAATTCCTGAACTCCTGGGTGCCCGAGGACGGCGGCGGAATTCCTTGGCGCAAACAGGATCAGTTCTTCAACGCCCCGGCCAACGGCCCGGCAGGCATCTTCCTGGCCCGCCACGACGACCGCCTGCGCCGCGCCCAGCAGATGGCCGACTGGATCGAGGACACCCTGATCGATCCGGAGACCAAGCTGATTTTCGACGGCATCAAGGCCGGGTCGCTGGTGCGCGCGCAGTACACCTACTGCCAGGGTGTGGTGCTCGGCCTCGAGGTCGAACTGGCCAGGCGCACCGAGGATCCCGAGCATGCCGAGCGGGTGCACCGGTTGGTCGCCGCCGTCGACGAACACATGACAACCGACGGTGTCATCCGCGGCGCCGGTGGCGGCGACGGCGGCCTGTTCAACGCCATCACCGCGCGCTACCTGGCGCTGGTCGCCACCGATCTGCCGGGCGACACGCCAGCCGACGAGCAGGCCCGCGCCACCGCCCGTCGCATCGTGCTCACCTCAGCGCAGTCGGCCTGGGATTACCGCCAGACCGTCGACGGATTACCGCTGTTCGGCGCGTTCTGGGATCGTAACGCCGAGGTCCCGACCGCCGGTGGCGGGCAGGCAGAATCCGTCGATGGTGCGGTCAACGCATCGACGATCCCGGAACGGGATCTGTCCGTCCAGCTGTCGGGCTGGATGCTGATGGAGGTCGCCCACACCCTCGACGAGGGTGGCACGCCAGAGTGATCCGTCGTACCCCGACCGCCGCGCACAGCGGCGAGACCACCGCTGCCGCACTGCTGCTGATCTTCACCCTGATCGCCATCCTGTGGTCCAATTCGCCTTGGTCGCACAGCTATACGGAGTTCTGGGACACCCATGTCGGGCTGACGTTCGGCAGCATGCACGCCGACATGTCGGTCAAGCACCTCGTCAACGACGCATTGATGACGTTCTTCTTCTTCCTGGTCGGCCTGGAGGTCAAGAGCCAGTTCGTCATCGGCGAGCTGACCGATCGCTCCCGGGCGGCGGTCCCGGTGCTGGCGGCGCTCGCCGGTCTGATCGTTCCGGCGGTGGTGTTCTTCCTGTTCAACCCCAGCGGTGACGAGGCGCGCGCCTGGGGTGTCGTCATCTCCACCGATACCGCCTTCCTGGTCGGGGCGCTGGCCATCATCGGCCCCAAACATCCGTCCCGGCTGCGGACCTTCCTGCTGACATTGGCGGTCGTCGACGATGTCGGCGCGCTGCTGGCGATCGCGTTGTTCTACTCCGAGCAGGTGCAGATCTGGCCGCTGGTCATCTCGGTGCTGCTGATCGCGGCGTTGGCTGCGGTGCGGTTGCTATCCGCCGGACGCGGGCCCGCGTATCTCGCATTGGGCGTCGGCTTGTGGCTGGCCCTGCTGCAGGGCGGTGTGCACCCCACCTTGGCCGGTGTCGCGGTGGCCCTGCTGATCCCGGTGTTCACCCCGGAACGCGACCGGGTCGAGGAGGCCGCCGAGATGATCGGCGCCTTCCGACAGTCACCGAACTCCGAGTACGCGCGGGAGGCCTCGCGGCGGCTGCGCGATTCGATCTCGATCAACGAACGCCTGCAGACCTCGTTCGCGCCATACGTGTCGTATCTGGTGCTGCCGTTGTTCGCCCTGGCCAATGCCGGTGTGCAGTTCAACATGGAGACCATCGAGATGGCCGTCGGTTCCCCGCTGACCTGGGGCATCGTCGCGGGCTTGGTGGTCGGCAAGTTCGTCGGCATCACCGCGGCGACGGCGATCGTGCGGGCCACCGGTCTCGGTGCACTGGCGCCGGGCCTGACGCTGCGCCGGGTCGCAGGCGGTGCCGCGTTGTCCGGTATCGGGTTCACCATCTCGCTGTTCATCGTCGATATCGCCATCACCGATCCGGTGAGCCAGGATCTGGCCCGGGCCGGTGTGCTGGTGGCCTCGGTGGTCGCCTTCGCGCTCGGCTGGTTGCTGTTCACCGTCACCGACCGGCTGAGCCCGCCCGTCGCAGTCGGCGCCACCCTGCTGCGCGAGGTGGACCCGGAGCGCGATCACATCGCGGGCAACCCGAATGCCGAGCTGACGCTGGTCGAGTACGCCGACTTCGAATGCCCGTTCTGCAGCCGTGCCACCGGATCCATCGACGAGGTGCGCGAGTACTTCGGTGACCGGCTGCGCTACGTCTGGCGGCACCTGCCGCTGGAGAAGGTGCACCCGCATTCGGTGGATGCCGCCCGGGCCAGCGAGGCCGCCGCGCTACAAGGCCGGTTTTTCGAGATGGGTGCCCGCATGTTCGAGTATCAGGATCACCTGGAGTGGCAGCACATCTATCGCTACGCCGACGGAGTCGGTTGTGATATCGCGAAATTCGACGAGGACGTGCAGGCGGCCAAGGTGCTGCACCGGGTCCAGGACGATATGGACGACGCCGAGTTGATGGACCTGAGTGGGACGCCCACGTTCTTCGTCAACGGCGTCCGGCACACCGGACCGTACGACTCGGCCAGCCTGATCCGCGCGCTGGAGGCCTAACCGCGCCGGCTGCGCCAGATCCCGAAGGCCACCAACGCTGCGGCCAGTGCGGTCAGTGTCAGGCCCGCGACGGTCACGGCGTGGTGGAACTGCGTGGTCTGCGCGACACTCCAATGTGTCGCGGCGATCGACCCGGTGAACAGCGCGGCGATGATGGTGCCGGTCACCGCCGTGCCGATCCCGGAGGTCACCTGCGCGGCGGTATCGGCCAGCGCGGTGCCCAGCGTGGTCCGGGTGTCCGGCAGCCCGCGCAACACATTGAGGGCGGCGACCACACCGACCACCCGCATGCCCGCGGCGACCAGTACGAGTGCCGTTGCGACCCAGGGGTATCCGACGTTTCCGAGCAGCGCGTACACAGCGAGCCCGGCCATCACGGCACCGGCGCTGATCCAGGCGGCGCGTTCGGGTCCCGCCCGCGCCACGAACGGGTCGACAAACGCGCTGCCGGCGATCAGCACGACGACCTGGGGAAGCATGCCAAGGGCGGCCAGTGCCGGCGGCCATCCCCAGTCGAAAAATTTAGTGAGTCAACATAGGGGAGTGAATGCCCAGGACATCGCAACGTGGCGGGCCGTTGACGCGCCGGAAGATCTCCGATGTCGCGACGGCGCTGTTTCTCGGCCGGGGATTCGACACGGTCACCGTCGCCGAGGTGGCCCGGGAGGCCGGCGTCTCCAGCGTCACGGTGTTCAAACACTTCCCGCGCAAGGAGGATCTGCTGTTCGACCGCGTCGACGACGCCGTCGAGATCCTGCGGGCAGGGGTGCGCGAGCGGTCGGCCGGCACCGACGTCCTGACATCCCTGCGCGAGCGCAGCTTCGGACTCGTCGATGACCGGCATGCCCTGTCCGGCGTCAAGGAGGGGTCCATCCCGTTCTTCCGCACCGTCGCGGACTCACCCGCGCTGATCGCGCGGGCACGTGAGATCGGCACCGAGTTGCAGCAGACGCTGACCGCGGAACTGGACGACGACACGGACTTCGGCGGCGACGCGGCATTGTTCGCCGCGCTGTTCATCGCCGGTTACACACAGGTGCTGACCGAGACCGCACGCCGCGTCATCGCGCAGGGCGCACCGGACCCGGTCGTGGCCGACCACCGGGATCGGTTGGGTCGGCTCTTCGACGCCCTACGTGACGGCGTGCCGACCTAGCCGGCCTCGGGTTCGGGGCTGCCGAGCTTCTTGGCTTCCTTACGCCGCTTGTACCACTCGATGGCGATCGGCAGCACCGACAGGATGACGATGCCGATGACGATCGGCTCCAGCAGCTTCTGGATGATCTCGAATCGGCCCAGCCAGAAGCCGAGCAGGGTCAGGCCACATCCCCAGACGATGGCGCCGACGGCGTTGTACAGCGTGAACACCGCGTAGTTCATCTTGGCTGCGCCCGCTGTGATCGGGGCCAGGGTGCGCACGATCGGCACGAAACGGGCGATGACGATGGCGAACGGGCCGCGCTGCTCGAAGAACAGGTGCGCCTCGTCGAGGTACTTCTGCTTCAGGAACCGCGCATCGGGCTTGAACATCGCCGTGCCGACATTGCGCCCGATCCAATAGCCGACCTGGGCGCCCAGCACCGCGGCGATCGGGATGAACAGCAGCAGCTGCCAGAGCTGGAAGTTGACGACCGCGGTGTTGCCCTCGGCGGACTCGGCCGCGATACCAGCGGCCAGCATGCCCGCCACGAACAGCAGCGAGTCGCCGGGCAGGATCGGGAACAGCACCCCGGACTCGACGAAGACGACCACCAGCAGGCCGATCAGCGCCCAGGTGCCGAAGTAGCTGAGCAGGTTGATCGGATCCATGAAATCCGGCATGAGCGCCAGAGTGGTGGTCATGGGGCATCAAGATACCGGCTCAGGCTGGGGGACAGGCCACGGCGATCCGGTAGCCGGAGTCCACGGTCCGGGCCGGATCGGCGGAATCGGTGCCGCTGCCGGAGCCCGTGACGATCAGTGTGGTGCCGTTGCGCAGCGCGGTCGGTGCCTTGCCCGCGGCCCCGACGGCGAACCCGAGCGCCACCCCTCCCACGTCACCGATGCTGACCGAGCGCACCGCGGGCGGGTCGTCATCGGTGACGATGACGGTCACCCCGAGGGAGCCGTCGCCGATGCTGATGGTCGTCAGGCCGGCGGCGGTGGAGCAGGCCACCGGTCCGGTGGGGCCGGCGTCACCGTTGACGATGATCTGGGCGCGCCCGCGCGGCACCGAGTCCGCCTGCATGGGCGGTTCGGATGCGACCGGGGTCGGGGTGGGCACCGGAGTCGGTGCCGGCGGTTGTGCGCAACCCGCGGCCAGGGTGCAAGCCACCACGAGCAGGACCGGCCGGGCGCGCATTTCTGCAACGCTAACCCGTCCACCCGGTATCCGCCCTGCTGCCGTCGCGGCGATGTTTGAGATACTGCCTGGAAAGTGCACGCGACCCAGGAGGAAGTCCATGCCCATCGCCACGCCCGAGGTATACGCCGAGATGCTGGGCCGTGCCAAGGAGCACTCGTTTGCCTTCCCGGCGATCAACTGTGTCGGTTCCGAGAGCATCAACGCCGCGATCAAGGGCTTCGCCGACGCCGGCAGTGACGGAATCATCCAGTTCTCCACCGGCGGTGCGGAATTCGGTTCCGGCCTCGGCGTGAAGGACATGGTGACCGGCGCGACCGCGCTCGCAGAGTTCGCGCACGTCGTCGCCGCCAAGTACGACATCACCGTCGCGTTGCACACCGACCACTGCCCCAAGGACAAGCTGGACGGCTTCGTCCGCCCGCTGCTGGCCATCTCGGCCGAGCGCGTGAAGAACGGCCAGAACCCGCTGTTCCAGTCGCACATGTGGGACGGCTCCGCGGTTCCGATCGATGAAAACCTAGAGATTGCGCGTGAGCTCCTCCAGCTCTCGGCAGCTGCCAAGATCATTCTGGAGATCGAGATCGGCGTCGTCGGCGGCGAAGAGGACGGTGTCGAGGCCGAGATCAACGAGAAGCTGTACACCTCGGCCGAGGACTTCGAGAAGACCATCGACGCCCTCGGCGCCGGCGAGAACGGCAAGTACCTGCTGGCCGCCACCTTCGGCAACGTGCACGGCGTGTACAAGCCGGGCAACGTCGTGCTCAAGCCGGAGATCCTGGCCGAGGGCCAGAAGGTCGCCGCCGCCAAGCTGGGCCTCGGTGGTGACGCCAAGCCGTTCGACTTCGTCTTCCACGGCGGCTCGGGCTCGCTGAAGTCGGAGATCGAGGACTCGCTGCGCTACGGCGTGGTGAAGATGAACGTCGACACCGACACCCAATACGCCTTCAGCCGTCCCATCGCCGGGCACTTCTTCACCAACTACGACGGGGTGCTCAAGGTCGACGGTGAGGTGGGCAACAAGAAGGTCTACGACCCGCGCAGCTACCTGAAGAAGGCCGAGGCCGGGATGACCGAGCGTGTCATCGAGGCCTGCAACGACCTGCACAGCGCAGGCCGCAGCGTTTCTGCGGGCTGAGCCGGCCTTCGGCCGGGAGGGCTAGTTCTTGTCGTCGGGCTCCCAACCGCCTGGCAGCATGGGGCTGACCGCCGCGCCACCGAACTGATCGGTGCGCACGGTGGTCAGCCCTTTTGCGTCGATGCCCCCGCGCTGCGAGGTGCCGACCCAGGATTCACCGCGAGGTGCCGAGTCAACCGGATCGTCCTCCTCGGGTTCGTAGTCGACGTAGGCGTCGGCGTAGGCGCGGTCCTCGATCATGGCCGCCTTCTTGCGGCGTCGACGGCGCTGCGCCGCAGAGGTGGCAGCGACACCGGCCGCTGCGGCCGGGATGCCGGAGGCGGGGGCCTGGGCGGCGGTCTTGTCGCGCAGCGTGGGGGTGAAACCCTCGCCCGGATCGCGGCCGGCCACCGCGTAGGGGATCAGAGGCGCGGCTGCCGGCGCCGCCGGGGCAGCGGGTGCCGCCGCAGTTGCCGTCCCGGCTGGGGCCGGGGCTGCCGCCGTCGCCGACGCGCCGCCGGCCGGGATCGCCGCCGCGGAGAACTGTTGCTGTTCACCCGGCGCTTGCGGGGCAGGATCACCGAGTACCAGCGGCGGCAGGTCCAGCAGCTTGAGCAGCTTCATGATCTCGTTGACGATCACCCCGATGACGATGCCCAGCACCGCGCCCGCCGCCGCGAACGGCGCCAGGAACAGCGCCGGGTAGGTGGTCAGCGCGCCCACCCAGGAGATCGCCTGATAGGCGACCGCGGCCAGGAACGGCCCCCAGGTCTGCACCGCCGCTGCCGGGTTAGTCAGGAAATCCCGGACCAGCGCGATGCTGTTGCCCAACGGGTCCTGCAGGAAGTCCCACAGCAGATCGCCGCCGGGCAGCGAGTCGAAGTATCCGCGCAGCGCCTCCGCGAGTGCGTCGGACGAGTTCAGCGCCGCCGCGGCATCACCTGCCTGCGGTACGGCCGCCAGTTGCGCCAGCGCCGAGACCTCGCCGACGCCGGGCAGCAGGATCGGCGGGGGCGGTGTGCTGGCCGGGGCCGCAGTCACCGCTGCGCCGGCGACGGCCTGGTAGGTGCTCATGGTGGTGGCAGCCTGCACCCACATCCGGGCGTAGTCGGCCTCGTTGACGGCGATCGGAATCGTGTTGATACCGAAGAAGTTCGTGGCCACCAAGACGGCCCGGGTGGAGTGGTTGAGCGCGATCTCGGGCAGCGTCGGCATGGCCGCCAGTGCGGCGGTGTGGGCGGCCGCGGCGGTCTCGTGCCGGGCCGCGGTCGCGGCGCTGTCGGCACTGGCCTGCGCCAGCCAGGCCAGGTACGGGGTGTGTGCGGCGAGGTACTGTTCGGCGCTCGGCCCCTGCCAGGCGCCGGCCTGCACGCCACCGAGCACCTGGGTCAATTCTGCTGCCGCTGTGGCGTATTCGATGCTCAGCCGGTGCCACGAGGCGGCCGCGGTCAGCAGTGGCCCGGACCCGGGGCCGGTACTGAGCAACGCCGAATGGACCTCCGGGGGCAATGCCATCCACAACACGAAAGGCACTATCGCACAAGCCAACTCGGTATGAGTTGCCTACACTTTGCGAACGCAAGAGCCGTAAATGGTTGTCCGGGTGGCCGAACTTTTGCGGCCGGTCAGCCGTTCTGGCAGATCTTCCACTGATCGTCGCGGAACTGCAGATCGAAGCTGCGGGTCGAGCGGGTTTGCGGTGCATAGGCCATGAAGGTGGTGACGTTGGCCTCGGCGTGGTCGTCGACCACGACGACCTCGTCGATGCTGGCGACCACGGGGTACTGCTTGGCGGCCGCGACCCGGCGGTGGGTATCGGTCCATGCGTTGTCGTCATAGTGGACGTAGCTGTCCCGGGTGGCGCCGCAGGTGAGGCCGCGCAGCGCGGCCAGGTCGCCCTTCTGGATGGCCACGTCGAAGCTCTCGATGGTGGAGCGGACCTGATCCTCCTGGGAGGTCGCGCCGGCGTTGCCCCGGGTCAGCAGCACCGTGCCCAGGATTGCCAGGGCGGCCACCGCGGCGATGACCAGTACCACGGCGATCACCCACCCCCAGCTGCGTCGCCGCTGTTGCGGTGGCTTGGGTGCGTCCTCGCGGGGCGGGATCATCTGCGGTGAGGCTGCTTTGGCACTGTCGGTGATGGCGGCGGAATCGATGACCTCGGTGGGCTCACCTGCGGAGAACATCTCGGTGACGGGCTCGGGCACCGCGTCGATGATCTGTGTGGAACCGTCGAACCCCGATGGCGCGGTGAACCGACGTTCGGAGGAGTCTTCGCCCTCCGGTGCGTCCGGGGTTGGCTCCGGCTTCCCGTCCTCGGGTTCTGTTGGGTTCGACATCCCTACTGCAGTCCTCCCTCGCGAACGCTCTCCGCAAGCCTAATCACTGGCGGCATATCCCCGCACGGCACAATAAGCCCATGACGCGAATGGGCGATCTTCTGGGGCCAGATCCGGTACTGCTGCCGGGTGACACCGAGGCGGAAGGGGATCTCGCCGCCGGCGAGGATCCCACCCACGTCGCGGCCGCGCATCCGAGTGCGTCGGTGGCCTGGGCGGCGCTGGCCGAGGCGGCGCTCGCCGACGATCAGCCGGTGACCGCCTACGCGTACGCCCGCACCGGGTATCACCGCGGGCTCGATCAGCTGCGCCGCAACGGGTGGAAGGGTTTCGGCCCGGTGCCGTACGCCCACGAGCCCAACCGGGGATTCCTGCGGTGTGTGGCATCGCTGGCCCGCGCCGCGCAGATCATCGGCGAGACCCCGGAGTACGCCCGCTGCCTGGACCTGCTCGACGACTGCGATCCGGGTGCGCGCGGCGCGCTCGGACTGGGCTAGCAGTTTCCGGTCCCGCAATCGCGTTCGGCGGGATCCACCTGCACGGTGGCGTGCTCGAGGCCGCGGGCCGACAGCACCGCCTGGGCGTCGCTGAGGACCCGTGCGGAGTCCGAGCTGCTGGTCAGGTGGGCGGTGGCCATATCGCGGCCCGGCACCAACGTCCACACGTGCAGGTCGTGAACATCGGTGACACCGTCGACGGCTGCCAGGGCGGCGCGCAGTTCGTCGACATCAATATGTCGTGGTGAGGTCTCGCTGAGGATCCGTAGCGCGGCGCGGGCCAGGGCGAAGGCGCGCGGCAGCACCCACAGCGCGACCAGGACCGCGACGACGACATCGGCGTAGGGCCAGCCCGTGGTGACGGTGACGATGCCGGCGATCAGCACGCCGATGCTGCCGACGGTGTCGGCCACCACCTCCATGTAGGCACCCTTCACGGCGAGGCTGCGTTCGGAGTCCGAGCGCAGCAGCAGCACCACGACGGCGTTGGCGGCCAGGCCGGCCAGGGCGACGACGATCAGCGGCACACCGGGCACCTCGGGTGCATCGCCGAGGCGTTCGAAGGCCTCATACAGGATGAAACCGGCGACGCCGAGCAGTAGAGCGGCATTGGCGACGGCGGTGAACACCTCGGCGCGATGCCAGCCGTAGGTGCGGGCCGCCGAGGTGGACCCGCGGCGGGCGAGCAGGACCGCGGTCAGTCCCATGAACATGGCGACCAGGTCGGTGAGCATGTGTCCGGCGTCGGCGAGCAGCGCGATCGAATTGATCAGCAGTGCGGTCGTGAGCTCCAGCACGAAGAAGACCGCGAGAATGGCCGCGCCGATGACCATCCGGCCGACGCGTGTGTCGCCACCGCCATGGCTGTGCCCGTGGCTGTGGTCATGTCCGGCGCCCATACGGCCGAATATATGCGTAAGTACGCATGTATCGCAAGGGTCTACAGCCAGTCCGACCAGAACCGGGTCAGCCCACCACCCAGCGACACCAGTTGGCTGGACGTGCCGAACAGCTCCACCACCCAGAAGACCGCGCCGAAGAACACCTGGTTGAGCTGCGGGACCAGCAGCACGATCAGCAGGATCAGGAAGCCCCAGCCCTTGACCGGCTCCAGAGCGCGCTGGGTTTCCGGTTTCAGATGCGGTTCCAGTGCGCCGTAACCATCCAGGCCGGGGATCGGCAGCAGGTTCAGCAGCAGCGCGGTCACCTGCAGGAAGCCCAGGAACGCCACGCCTCCCCAGAACACCGCGCGGGCCGGGTCGAAGAACAGTGCGGTCGCCGACAGCAGCAGAACTGCCAGCACCAGGTTGGCGGCGGGCCCGGCCAGGCTGACCTGTGTGCGCTGCCGGGCCGTCATCCATGAGGTGTGCAGATACACCGCGCCGCCCGGCAGGCCGATGCCGCCGATCGCGATGAACAGCATGGGCAGACCCAGCGACAGCAGCGGGTTGGCGTACTTCAGCGGGTTCAGCGTCAGGTAGCCGCGCACCTCGACGTTGTGGTCGCCGAGCTTCCACGCGGTGTAAGCGTGGCCGAACTCGTGCAGGCACAGTGACACCAGCCAGCCGGCGATAACCAGGACGAACACCGACACATGGGACAGCGGTTCCACCCGGTCGGCGCAGAACCAGGCGCCCACCCCGCCGGCGATGGTCAGCGCGACGATCGCCAGGAAGATCGGGCTGGGACGCACCGACTGACGCAGAGGTCTGATGTTCACGTCCCGACGCTACCGGCGTTTCGGGTCACCGGACGGGGCTGGTAGCGCCGGACTCCTCGCTGCGCTCGTCACCGGACGGAAAACCAGCCCTCCGTGTGCCGGTAGAACGTCGACCGTTTCACGGTCCTGGTGCTCAGCTCGCCGTCGCGGATGACGAATGCGCCAGGGGTGCCCAACTGCGCGGCACGACCGGTCACCCAGCGTCCGGGCCGCATGTGCCGGGACAGCACGGTGGCGCGCAGGCCGGGCTGGGTGGCCGTCGGCTCGACCCGCACCGCGGTCACCTCGCCGTCGAACAGCACGGTGTCGTCGACGACGGCCTCGCCGGTCAGCTTGGCCGGCGCATCACCCTTCTCCAGGCCCTGCTCGCCGACCCAGACCGCGGCGCCCACGATGACCGAGCCGGTTTCGTCCCTGATCAACGGCACTTTTACGGCGCTGCGCGTCAGCGCCTTGCCGGCGTGCCACGACCGACGGACGTGGGCGACCTCGATATCCAGGCGATCCGCACGCAGCAGCTGCTTGAGGACGACGGCCAGATCCGCGTCCGCGCCCACCACGATCACCCGGCGGAAATCGGTCAGCTGGTCGGGTGAAATCGTCGGCAATCCGCGAAGCGCACGGGGTGTCCGGCGGCCGCCGAACAGCAAAACGCCCACGTCATTCGTGGCCAACGCAACTCCTTTGGCTTCGCTCAGATAGGGTGGGTCACCGGCTGCATCACTTTAAGCGGGAGAAATGCCATGCCGGCAATCGTGCTCATCGGGGCCCAGTGGGGCGACGAGGGCAAAGGTAAGGCCACCGACCTTCTCGGTGGACGGGTCCAATGGGTAGTTCGCTACCAGGGTGGTAACAACGCGGGTCACACCGTGGTGCTGCCGACCGGGGAGAACTTCGCCCTACATCTGATCCCCTCGGGGATCCTCACCCCGGGTGTCACCAACGTCATCGGCAACGGTGTCGTCGTCGACCCCGGCGTGCTGCTCACGGAGCTGTCCGGGCTCGAGGAGCGGGGTGTGGACACCTCCGGGCTGCTGATCTCGGCCGATGCGCATCTGCTCATGCCATACCACGTTGCCATCGACAAGGTGACCGAGCGCTACATGGGCAGCAAGAAGATCGGCACCACCGGCCGTGGCATCGGGCCCTGTTACCAGGACAAGGTCGCTCGCCTGGGCATCCGAGCCGCCGATGTGCTCGACGAGGAGCTACTGGCCGCCAAGATCGAAGCCGCGCTGGACTTCAAGAACCAGGTGCTGGTCAAGATCTACAACCGCAAGGCGCTCGAACCCGCCGAGGTCCTGGAGAACCTGCTGACCCAGGCCGCCGGTTTCAAGCACCGCATCTCCGATGCGCGACTGCTGCTCAACGAGGCGCTGGGACGCGGTGAGATCGTGCTGCTGGAAGGCTCGCAGGGCACCCTGCTCGACGTCGACCACGGCACCTATCCGTTCGTCACCTCGTCCAACCCGACCGCGGGTGGAGCGTCGGTCGGGTCCGGCATCGGGCCGACCCGGATCACCACGGTGCTGGGCATCCTGAAGGCGTACACCACCCGGGTGGGTTCGGGTCCGTTCCCCACGGAGCTGTTCGACGAGCACGGGGCGTATCTGGCCAAGACCGGCGGCGAGGTCGGCGTGACGACCGGGCGCGCGCGGCGTTGTGGTTGGTTCGACGCCGTGATCGCCCGCTACGCGACCCGCGTCAACGGCATCACCGACTACTTCCTGACCAAGCTCGACGTGCTGTCCAGTCTGGAGACGGTGCCGGTGTGTGTGGGTTACACCGTCGACGGCAAGCGCACCGACGAGATGCCGATGACGCAGGCCGATATCCACAAGGCCGTGCCGATCTACGAGGAACTGCCCGGTTGGTGGGAGGACATCTCCGGCGCGCGTGAGTTCGAAGACCTACCCAAGAATGCGCGTGACTACGTGCTGCGGCTGGAAGAGCTTGCCGGAGCGCAGGTCTCCTGCATCGGTGTCGGTCCGGGCCGGGATCAGACGATCGTGCGCCGGGACATCCTGGCGTGACGGACTTCGGGCTGGACCCGCGCCGCGCCGACCCCGAGTACGACCGGCACGGCGGGTTCCCGGTCTTCGAGGCGGCCGATCCGGGGCCTGGGTTCGAGCGCTTCCTGACCGCGATGCGCCGGGCTCAGGATCTGGCCGTGTCGGCGAACCCGGACAGCGAGACCTGGCTGGAGGCAGCCGATCTGGCCGAGAAGCTGGTTGCGGTGCTGGAGCCGCACCAGGCCGGCGAGGGTGTCGGTCCGGCCAACCGGGTGGTGTCGCTGCCTGGGGCGGGCAGCCTGCTGATGCCGCCGTGGCACGTCGCCAAGTTCGAGTCCGACGGTGTCGAGTTGACGGTGCAGTTCAGTCGCTACCACGTGGGCGGTAACAACGCCGTGCACGGTGGAGTGCTGCCGCTGCTCTTCGATTCGGTGTTCGGCATGGTGATCCATGCGACGGGTCGTCCGATCAGCCGCACCGCGTTCCTGCATGTCGACTACCGTCGGGTGACCCCGATCGACACACCGTTGAAGGTGCGCGGCTGGCTGCGGGAAGCCGAGGGTCGCAAGGCCTTTGTGAACGCCGAGCTGCTCGACGCCGAGGACAACGTGTTGGCCGAGAGCAATGGACTGATGATCAGATTGCTGCCGGGGCAGCCGTAGTCGTGTGACCATGTCTGCGTGACGCATCCGGCCGACAGGCATCTACGCAGACTCACCACTCCGCGGGCCGCTGCGACCGCCGGTGTGTTGTTCGCCGTGCTGTTCGGTACCGCGCTGGTGCTGATCCATCTGTCTCTTCCCGAGGGTGCCGAGCCCGGTTCGCAGTGGATCGACGGTGCGAGTGGCAAGCTGCACTTGTCGTCGGTGCTGATGCCCTTCGCCGGGATCACCTTCCTGTGGTTCATCGGGGTGATCCGGGACGGGTTCGGGTCCTACGAGGACAAGTTCTTCGCCACCGTGTTCATCGGCAGCGGACTGTTGTTTCTGGCCATGCTGTTCACTTCGTCCGCGGTGGCCACCGGGTTGGCGTCGAGCCGTGCCGGCCAACCCGATGTCACCGCGCTCGACGAGGTCGCGATCTTCGGACAGGGGATGCTGCACACCCTGACGGCCACCTACGGGATCCGGATGGCGGCGGTGTTCATGATCTCGCTGGCCACCATCTGGTTGCGCACCGGGCTGATGCCGCGCTGGCTGGTCGGACTGACTTACCTTGTGGCCGTGGGACTTCTGGTGGCCGGCGATATCAGCATGTGGATGGTGCTGGCCTTCCCGGTCTGGGTTCTTGTGGTGAGCACGCTGCTACTCGTGCGGGCCGGAGTGATCGACCTGCACCACGACGCCCAGGAGGGCACGCCCGGTTAGAAGGGCGGTGGGTTGGCTTCGATGTCGGCGCGGTTGAGGGCGCGTTCGTGGGCGATGCGGTAGGCGCGTGATTGTGCGCGGGTGCGGCTGCGTTTGGGGGCGGCC